>JASHQG010000639.1 GCA_030037665.1 Acetobacteraceae bacterium | reverse complement strand
CAACACGGACCGTGCGGCAGCGATGCCAGTCGCAAGACCCAGCGTCGGGGTAACGCAGTCAAGTACCGCGAGCACACCGAACCGCATATCGCGATGGAGCAGTACCATGTGCTGCTTCGTCAGACGAGCGCGGGGCAGCAGCGCGGCGGGGACGAGAGTGGTCGCGATATGGCACTTCAGGGCAGCCGCTTCGACATGGGTCCCAATCGGATTGGGCGTCGGCACGGTTCTGCGCGTTGTCAGTACGGACGAAGCGTATTGGCCAGATACTCGGCGGCATCCGCTGCTTTACGACGAGCTTTATTGATTATCCGCGCGATCGTTCCCCTCGGGCGTCGGCCTGCGTGGCCGGTGAACGGGCCGGAGGGCATCGCCGCCAACAGTCCTGAGTCGCGCGGCCGAACAAGCTGCTCTACGACCCGGGCCGTCTCGCGAAGATAGGTATACCCATAATGAAGATCGGGTTCCAGATGCGCGCCCTCGGCCCATTCATTCCACGCGTTGATAAAGACGATCCGCTCGTCGTGGTTCGGCGCCTCAAGAGCCATTCGACAGGCGTGTTCCAGCCAGATGCCGTACAGACGCGGAGACGATCCGCTGATCGATAAACCCCCTCCCAGGCCGGCGTGCCTCGTTATCCCAGCGCGGGCCGCCCGCTTCCGTGGTTGTGCCGATTGCCCATCGACCACGCCGGCAGAGGGACTTGCCTCGCGCCCTTCAGCTTTCCGTTGATCCATCAGCAGCGCGTGGTAGATGGTCTGCCAACGGCTCTCGTCGCGCCAAGCATCGAAATGCCGCTGTACCGTCGTGAACGGCGGGAAATCGCTGGGCAGCATGCGGCACTGGCAGCCAGTTTGGGTGATAGAGAAGATCGCGCTCACGATCTGCCGAAGGCTGGTCTCACGCGGCCGTCCACACGCTGCCCGTCGAAGCATGTGCGGCTCGATGACGGCCCATTCGCCATCTGTGATGTCACTTCCATAGCGTCGTCCATCGCGCCGATACTTGCGTCGCATGATGTAGGTCCAGGCCATGATGAATTCCCGTTGTGTTCGCAAATACGAGAGAACCGCGGCCAACGGCATCACGCGACCTGCATCGGTCATCATTTGGCATGACTCGCAATTCCTTCTGGGTCCGTGTCGGGTGGGCCTCTTAGGTCTGCTGTAACACGGACGCGTCATGACGAAGTGGTATAAATAGTGCTTGAAGAGAATCACCCCGAATGTTGGTTAAGTTCAGGTAGCGAGCACATACAGATGTGACGGGAGGTGCGTTTGACTTGCGGCGCCGGACTGGATATTACTGGCTCGGGTCATTGGCCTGCAGGAGCGAAGTTGGCATCGGCAATGCTCGTATCCAGTGTCCGCAACGGCAGGGCCATGACAAAACCGGGCTTACCAGCATCCAGGCGCAAGTGGTCCGCAGGATAGGAATCATGGTCACCGTGCAGTCCATGTTCAGTCACTCAAAGGAAGGGTGCGCTAGACGGCGTTTGAACTCTTGTCTCCCACCACATGCTACACATCTTTTGGCCGACGCTAATGGATGGCAAGTGGGATGAACGATCTACAGGCACACGGTAGTTCCATTGTTGTGATACGATCTAATACAAAGCATGACGCAACGGTCCGCTTGCAGTCGGATCCTATTATCCGCGGGATCCAAAAGACAGAACGGCTCGACGCGAAAGCCTTAACACCAGGAGAATTGGTATCGATAGTTCCGGGGACATGTCTTTTGTTTCACATTTATGACAAAGAAGCAATCCACAGGGTACGATTGATCAAGGACACGAAAGAAGTCACAATCGGTTGTATCGGGAGCGACATATACGATTTCCGGGATTACCTGGCTGTGCACCAAATTACCGACTTTTTTCTCGTTCCTACCTATTTGCACAAATCCGTCTTGTCGGCCCAGGTCTATAAACCGGTTTATGTTCTTCCCGAGGGCTTGGATGACGCGCTAGAGCGCGTGCGGTGCGATTTTCCGATAAAGCACGACACCCGAATGATGTGGTTCGGCTACCCGGAAAGTTTCTATAAGGCAATGTCATCCCTCGTACCAGTGATCGATGTTGCACTCCACAGAAAATTAATATCGTCATTTGTGGTAGTCACGGACCAACGTCGATTTGAGAATTTCTCCGAACTCAGTATTGCTCAGTACGACTACCGTACTATGCAAAAAATGTGCACCGAGTTCGATTATTGTATTCTGAGCCATTTTCCGTTAGATTTGGCCATGAATTCTTATATTAAGTCCGATAACAAGCTGGTTAGTGCCGTTATGATGGGTCTTATTCCGCTCGTGTCTGCGACGCCTAATTATCAAAGCGTCATGAAAGAATGTGGGCTCGAGCGGTTTGTTTTTGAGTCCCCTTCAGATCTGCTTAAGCTACTCGAGCGCATTGATCCCGTGTCCGATTCGAGGATGATCAGAGAATCACAAATAGTTCGCCTCCTCTACAACCGGCATTCCGATGAGCAAATAGCAAACGAGTTCTTACACATTCTATCACAATTTGATCGTCTGCCGAAGTCTGCCGGACTCAGCCAGAGTCCGGAAGCCATCCCAGCAAAAATGCAAGGGCTACCTGGTGTTATGGATCATCTCCGCGACCTAGGACCGAGCGTGCTGCGAGCTCTCAAAAACCGGCTGACGGAGCGGATCTAAGACTCGCGGCCACGGCGAGTACCGTACCCTCAATTGCCTACCGGCCTGGGCAACGGGGATCGAGCGGGATGTGTTCCTTCGCGCGGCTCGTTTGCGCCGTTTAGATGTAGATCGGATATTCTGGGGCACGACAACTGCATATTTGTAGGCCGACGAGGTCGAACAGGAGGTGGCCCAACGCCTACATAACATCTGGGCAGTCGCGGTCATAGCAAAGTGGGGCGAGACGATAAGCCGCAGGCAATCATCGCGTGTCGCATAAGAGAGTGACCGTCGGTATCGCGGCGCACGACGGCAACCTGCCCAAGACCGCGTTCACCAACCAACTGAAGCAACGCAAGAAACGGGTAGACCGCCGAAACAAGGCCCGAGTCTGCCGGGACCGGCAATCGCGCAATGAAGATCTGCGACGCAATCTGGAACAGAACTCTGCCTCTCTGCGCAACGAACCTTGCAACGCCGCCCTGTATCGTACGGCACTTCAGGGCAGCCGCTTCGACATGGGTCCCAATCGGATTGGGCGTCGGCACGGTTCTGCGGGTTGTCAGTACGGACGAAGCGTATTGGCCAGATACTCGGCGGCATCCGCTGCTTTACGACGAGCTTTATTGA
>JASHQG010000638.1 GCA_030037665.1 Acetobacteraceae bacterium | reverse complement strand
ACCACCAATATACCTTCTACTTCCTCAATCCGTCGGGCTGGCTGATCGAATATGGCTGGGGCTCGCGGCCGGCAACACGGCAATCGGAATATTACTCCGAAGATTTCTACGGACATGAATTCCAGCCGGATGTGCTGACGCCAAGCTGGGATGCGCTGCAGGCAGACCAGTAGGGGCCGAACATCGGCGCGCTTCCATGGTCATCCCTGCTCCTCGGCCGCGGCGGCGCGACTCGAGGGCCGCCGCCGGTCGGCCGCCTCTGCCCGTGGTCACCCGCAGTTACGTGCGGCGCACCGTGCTGCGCTTCTCCAATTCTGTGTCCTAGCACGCGGCCGCGACGACGCGGCCTTACAGATGTCAGATCCGCTTCCCGCTGGCCCGTCGCGCCAGGTCCTCTTCGGTCTCCGCCAGCACATCGTCTTTTCGGATCGGCCGGACGCTGCCCGTGGGTGTGGTGCTGAATAGTTCAAAATCCTTGATCCGCTGCGGCGGTGGCTCGGCCCCCTCAACTTCGACGGCGATGAACTCGAGGTTGGTGACGAAGGTAACGTCGACCGAATTTTGCGGATCCAGCACAAGGTTCGCTACGTACGACTGGCTGTCCTCGTCACGAGAGAAATGTCGCCACCTGGCATGCCGCGGATCGCAGGAATAAACCGTGGTCCCCTTGTAGTGCTTGCGCCAGACGGGCTTCCAGGCGGGCAGCCGGGTGCGGGTCACCGGACAGCGGAACGGACGGTCGGCGATTACCAAATTGTTCCAGGCAGTCCGGGTCGTGTAGTCGAACGGCCGTGTGATGTCTTCGACGAACAGTTACTGCTGACCCGGGCGCCAGTTCGGGTCGACCAGTTCGCCTGCGTTCAGCTCGACCACCGAATGATATTGGACGGCGGCAAGATCGGCGTACCCGCTCCGATAGACTCCATTGACTGTCCAGACGTGGACAACCCGTGTGCCAGGGTTGCGGACGGTGTAGGTGCGCGAGACGTCATGGCAGTGCAGAATCGGCCCTGTGCCGTTGCCGACATTGCGCGGCAACCGCAGCGTTCCGGGACAGAAGCATGTGAGGGCTCGGCCAACGAATGAGGTGTCGTCGTGGTACGCCATAACGCCGTCCTTTGGCGGCGGAAGGCTACATCGTTCGCTCGAGGCCGGCCACCGTTCTGAGGAAGCCGTCCAGGGTTCTGAGATGATGGCGTCCATCGTTCTGAAGGGTCCCGTCCAGGGTTCTGAGGCGATGGCGTCCAGTTGGGGTCGCTCTCGCAGGCCAGTGTCAGACCGGCATCGTCACCCGTTTCTGAGGTGAACGGAGTGACGAATGCCAACGAAGAGGCCGACGATGCGACAGATACATCGGCTGATGGGGCTGCACTTTGGCGCCGGGCTGGGCGCCCGGGCGATCGGGCGCGAGCTCGGTACTCGCACAGTACGGTACGGGAGTCTCTGTCGCGGATCGCTGCGGCAGGCATCACCTGGCCGCTGTTGCCGGACATCACGAAGACGGCGCTCGAACAGCGGCTGTTCGCCCACGGCAGCATTCAGCCGGGCGCCCGACGTCATGTCGAACCGAACTGGGCGGCGGTCGCGCGCAAACTGAAGCGACCCGGAGTCATGCTGCAGATCCTGCGGCAGGAATACGACGGCGCTCAACCGGACGCCCATTCGTACAGCAGCTACTTTCAGCTCTTCCGGGAGTTCGAGCGGCGGCTGACACCCAGCATGCGGCAAATCCACGTCGCCGGCGACAAGGCCTTCGTCGATTGTTCCGGCAAGAAGGTCCGATTCTCGATCCGCACAGCGGCGAGGTACGCCACGCGGAGATCTTTGTCGGTGTACTCGGCGCGTCCAGCCTGGCCTATGCCGAGGCGAGCTGGACTGCGCGGCGACAATCAGGATGGGGCCTTGCCCAGTCCGAACTACATTCCGATAACCGCTATCCAAAAATGGAACGCGCCACGATGCTCGCCGACAGCAGGCTCTACGACAGTGATCCGGACTTCGACTCCGCGCCGGTCGTCAAGATCTTCAGTCCAGTCGTTGCCGCAACCTGGCTGTTATGCAGCCTGCATCGCGGCGATCCCGATATCGCCGACGGGCTATGCGACCTGGGTTTCGGCTGCCCGGAGATCGGCTTTGTCAGGCTTTCTGAACTGGCGTCCGTCGCACTCCGGCTCGGCCTGCGCCCGGAGCGCGACCTCTACGTCAAACCATCGAAGACGCTGAGCCAATATGCCGACGATGCGCGCGTTCGGGGCTTAGCAACAAGCCGGATAATGGGCAGAATACCGAGCGAAGGCCAAATTGCTTCTTGCCCGACGCGGGGCGAGTCGCCTCCAGGCACGCTGTGGTCGTCCCGTCGGGGACCGATGGTCTGCCGCCGGCCGAGCCGCCGCAATTGCGGCTGAAGCTGCTGGAGGAAAACACCGAGCCGGAACGGGTGATCGCGGAACTGCGCGTTGAGATTGTCAGGCGTGAAAGGTCCGACGGGCGCGGTGGCATAATTCTGACCATGCTGGTCCCGTATGCGGCCCCGCACTCGGTACGCATCAGTCCAGCACTCACGTGCCGTTTCGCGACGGTAAGAGCGACGCAGCCGATGCTTGGTCGGACGTGACAACGCGGGTCCGCCACCGCGATATGCCGAAATTGGATAGACCAGCCTGTGTCGGTCGATTGATATGCGGACGCCCAAGCCGCTCTGGCCGGCCGGCCGAAGCCGCAGGAGGACGGCCCGGGCAGAGAAGCTTCAATACGATAGGTTAGCCGACAGAGGACGTCGCAACATGGTGCTCCTGAGTAGGATAGCCGCCTGGAGTGGTTCCGCCCTTGTTGCCATCCTTTTTCTGGGCCAGTTGGTTGCATATCAAGCCGGTTACCGGCTGGGTCGAACACAAACGAGGCGAGACGAAGCTCCTGGCGAGGGGGTCGGAGTACTACTTGGAGGGCTGCTTGCATTGCTGTCCTTTGTGCTGGCACTAACACTCTCTTTCGCGAACGACCAATTCTACGAGCGCCGGAAAGGCACGCTAGCCGAGGCAAACTCCATCAGTACGGCGTGGCTGCGTGCTAAAGCGGTTCGACGACCCCAAGGAGAGGCGATTATGGAAATGCTCGAAGAGTACACGCGTCTGCGGCGGGAATTTGTTGCGGCCCCTGACCAGTCACCATCGCTGAAGGCAATTGCGACGCGAACGAATGCACTGCAGTCGGCCATGTGGACTGACGTTTCTGAACTAATGCGCGCGGAGCCAAGTCCTGCCAGCACAGCGCTGATGGCTGCACTGAACGCCGTTTTCGATAGCACAACCAACGAACGCTTCGCCTACGATCTGCGGTTGTCGACGCGGATCTTGTGGCTGCTCCTCGCGCTGACACTCCTGGGCGCCGGTGGACTCGGCTATCAGCTTGGGCTTCGGGGACCGAATGCGCCGCTGCTGGCTGGACTCCTATTCTTGGCATGGTCGCTCGTGATCGTAGACACATTAGATCTTGGTTCTGGTCGCCTTGGTGGCATTCGGACGAGCGTCGCACCCTACGATTGGAGTTTGGAAGGGTTTCAACCCATGGGTCGGCAGAACGTTTCGCCGACTGTCGGAGGGCCCGGCCGATGACGAGCGGTACGCAGAGCAACCAATGCTTAGACCAAGCAACCTCGTAGCAGTGCGTTATTGTGCCAGGACATTAGTACATTGTACGGAGGCATGCCCATGTCCCAACCTGCGTGGTCGACATCGCCCGAATCCTCTCAAGTGGTGCGATGCCAGGGCATGGTTTTCGTTCCGGGCGGCACATTTCGAATGGGATCGGACCGGCATTATCCAGAAGAGGCTCCCGTCCATCGCGTGAGGCTAGACGGGTTCTGGATGGACAAGGCGCCAGTGACGAACCTGCAATTCGCAGCGTTCGTCGAGGCGACGGGTCACGTGACCTTCGCCGAGGTTGCGCCGGACCCAGAGGATTATCCTGGCGTACTGCCGCATATGATTTATCCCGGGTCGCTGGTGTTCCGGTCGCCATTAGGTTCGGTCGAGATCAACGACTGGTCGCAATGGTGGGTCTATCTCAGGGGCGCCGACTGGCGCCATCCGTCCGGGCCGGAGAGCACGATCTTCAATCTCATGGATCATCCGGTTGTGCATGTTTCATTCGCCGATGCACGCGCCTATGCGAACTGGGCTGGGAAGGAACTGCCCAGCGAGGCCGAATTCGAATACGCTGCGCGCGGCGGGCTCGACGGCGCCGACTATGCCTGGGGCGATGAATTAACGCCGGGCGAGCGCCATTTGGCCAATACCTGGCAGGGCCACTTTCCGCACGAGAACCTTGCAGAGGACGGTTACGAGCGTACCTCGCCTGTCACCGCTTTTCCGGCGAATGCCTATGGGCTGCACGATCTGATCGGCAATGTCTGGGAGTGGACAGACGATTGGTATTCGCCGCGGCACCAAGCGGAGGCGCAGAAGCCCTGTTGCATTCCGCAAAACCCGCGTGGCGGAAGGGAAGCGACCAGTTACGATCCGGCTCAGCCAGAGATCAGGATTCCGCGCAAGGTGCTGAAGGGCGGGTCGCATCTCTGCGCGCCGAGCTATTGCCGACGCTACCGCCCGGCGGCGCGTCACCCGCAGGCGGTCGATACATCGGCAAGTCATGTCGGATTTCGCTGTGTAATGCGCGAGAGTTAAAGGAGGAAACGCGATGCCCGATCCGAAAGACAAAGCCCTAAACGCCGAGTCGCT
>JASHQG010000637.1 GCA_030037665.1 Acetobacteraceae bacterium | reverse complement strand
ATCGGCCGACCAGTCGATCGTCGAACAGGCAATCGAGGAGTTGCTCGAGCGCGAGATCGTGACGCCTGCGCCGACGGATGAGGAATGCCGACGCTACTATGACACGCACCGTCTGGAATTTCTGAGTGGCGATCTCGTACATGTCCGTCACATCCTGTTCCAGGTGACGCCTTCGGTGAACATTCTCGAGATTCGTGCCCGCGCGGAGCAAACGCTGAACGAGCTGTTGCGCGAGCCGGGGCGCTTCGCGGCCGTGGCGGGCGAGATGTCAAACTGCCCCTCTGGCCAGCACGGTGGCAATCTCGGGCAAATAGGCCGTGCCGACACGGTGCCCGAGTTCGAAAAGGCGATCTTTCGGTTGGGACCACCCGGCCTGCTGCCGGAGTTGGTCAAGACGCGGCATGGCTTTCATATCGTAGCCATCGATCAGCGTATTCCGGGAAACCGGCTGCCGTTCGACGTGGTGCGGGACGAGATCGCCGAACGCCTCCGTGCTGTGGTCGAAGAAACAGCACTCCGGCAGTACATCAGCGTTCTGGCGGGGCAGGCCGACATCCAGGGAGCCGACCTCAACGGAACAACGATACCTCTCGTTCAATAGGGATACGACCGAGTCCGGATCACGGCGTGTCAGCGCGGAGCAACGCGCCCGCGGCAACACCTTGGCCGGCGCGCGTGAAGCATCGGCCCAGACTACCGAAAGCGTGGACCTTACCGCGCCAAGTCTGCACGTTGTGGCGGACGCGGAGGCCGGCCGGGAAATTGAGCGATGACGGGCGCCCTCCTGCTCGATACTCACATCGCGTTGTGGCTCGACAGTGGTAACGATCGCCTGCGGCGCGTAATGAGGCGGCATGTTTCAGCAGTGTCCATGAACATATCCTTACTTCCAGACCGCTGAACGGCATGCCTGGTGCGAAGTAAGGATTGAGGCTTGGCCGCGCCGATCTCGATAACGCGTTACGCCGACCGACCCAGAGTGTCGGCCCGCTCCTTTGCCGGTTCGCCGGCCACGACAACGCGATTGCGGCCGGTCCGTTTGGCGCTCAGAAGCGCCGCGTCGGCCGCATCGATCAGCGCCACCGGGGTTGCGTCGGGCGCAGTGGGATCCATCGCGGCGACGCCAATGCTGACGGTAACAGACTGCTGTTTCGAAGGGTCGAACCCGGGAATCGCGCACTCACTGATCCGTAACCGTATTCGTTCCGCCGCGGCATGCGCCTCGGATTCATTGTCGGCCATCAGGACGAGGAATTCCTCGCCGCCGTAGCGCGCCACGACATCGTCGTGTCGTACGTTCCGCGTGATTTCCTGTGCGACCGCGACGAGGCAACGATCGCCCTGTGGATGCCCGTACGTGTCGTTGATGAACTTGAAGTGGTCAATGTCAATCATCAGGGCGGCGACCGGTGCCCGGTTCAGCGTGCGCTCCGCCCAGAGTGCCGGAAGGCGAGACTGCAAAAAGTGGCGGTTGAAGACGCGGGTCAATGCATCGGTATTCGAGCGGATTTCCAATTGCTCTTTCGCGCGTTCCAGCTCCGCCGCATGGCGGCTCAACAGCAGGCCGCGCACAAAAGTGTCACGCGAGCGACGCTCGCTCTCTACCCGGCTGACCAGTGCGAGCGCGATCATCACAAGGCCGAAGATGACGAGTTGCGGGTGCTCGAAGGGCGCGTCGTGAAGGACGAATCCGACGACGTTGATCCCGCCGCCGAGCAGCAGAGCCAGTGCGACAAAGATTATCGCGTCCGGGACCTGCAGGGGAATCGGCGCACCGGACCAGACGATGCCCATGGCCAGCAGACTGATCGAATGCTCGAAATCGTGGGCGGGCGACAGGGCGAACATGGTCAGCATCGCGAGAATGCTCAGCAGCAACGGAAGAAAGCTCGCCAGCCTTTCCTGCCAACGCCACAGCGACCCGGCCAGCACACGGTGGCACACGAGCAGGCTGGGCATCACGATCCCAAAATAGATCAGCACGTTCAATTGCCAAAGTTCCGGCACCGACCACAGGGCGACGAGAAACGCGATGCCGTTGACCGCCGCGCCGATGCCGTGCCACCCGCGGATCAGCCGCTTGCGTGAGGCAGCCGTTTCCCGACGGAACTGCCCTTCGAGTACGGGTGGCAGCCGCCAGCCGAACCGTGCAAAGCGGAAGTTGTCTGCTGGCGAAGGCTGTTGTACTTGGTTCATGGCCCGTCGCGGCCCGTCTGACAATTCAGGGTGCCACACGCGACGGAGCTTGGCTACGCAGTTCCTGCGAAACGGCAGGCCCGCAATTTCAGCCCAGCACAGGATGCTACGTGTCAGGATGCTACGTGTCAGGGTGCGGCGTGGCGGGGTGCCCTTGATCGCCGCCAGTGTCCCGATACGCAATTGACTAAGCACCCGGGCGCGGTGCGCATCTGCCGCCGGCGATGCGCGCTGCCCCACGTGTTGCCAAGTCGCCCAACCAGATGCCCATCGCATGCCGGCCGGTATTGTCTCGCCGGGCGAAAGTCTCGGTGGCGTTCGCCGCCACATCTCCCTCAGTTCGTTCTGCCGGCGCGCGGGTCGCCGCAGGTGGGATGTACCGAACCGGTCGTGACACCGAGTTCGGCGCTGACGACGGCGAGACCGCCGGCTGGACCAGTGATCGCGTTCCGCTTCCGCCGCAAGGATCCGATATCAGGCAACGCGCTCATGCGGCGGCACACCATACTAGCACGTCGCGGGCCAAAGATAGCGCGAGGCTACCCCACCCGCCTACATAATGAGCGCTCTCCTCCAGGGTCGCTCCCGCCTGTGAAAATGCATCTCCCAACGCCACCAGCCGCAACGCCTCCGCCTTGACGCAGAGGCCGGCCGGAGTGGCGGCCAGGGTGGTGATGATGCCGTCGAGCGTTTCGCAGCGGCGCTCCAGCGCTTGCTTCAACCGGCGTTCCTGATTCCGACTGGCATCTGTGATGCGTTCGGGCAGATGGTGCCCTTCTTCCTCAATGGCGGCGATGAGGTCGCTCTGTTGCCTCAGGGTGACCAGCAGCGCCCGCAGCGCGTCGTCAGGGCTGGATGGTGACGATGCATCATTCAGCGAGGCACCCCTCCCCGCCCTTGAGGTTACTGCCGCGTCCACGGCGAGGGCAGTACCCGTGCCGGACGACGGCTTGCGGCGAGATGACTGGGGTATGGCGCACGCAGTACCGCGCTCGCGGCCCTTGGGCATCGCGTTCTCCTACTGCACATGTTGCTGAGTCACCGCGGTTTCCATGCCACGCCGACCCAGGGGTGGAAACCCGGCAGTAGATCGGGCACGCGTAGCTTTAGGCCCGAAGGCCCTGGACATCCCTACGCGCCCCCTGGGCGTGGCATTGGACGGACTACCGCATGACGGTGCAGTTCCCGCTACTGCCTCGGAGTTTCCAGCTCCACTGATATGCTGCGCTTGATGACCGCGCGGTGTCAATGCGCGGATTCTGCTGATGGTGAACAGCGGATCCGGCCGACCATGAACGCTGGAAATGATGCAGATCAAGGACAGGCCGCACGCACGGGCAGAACATTCGTCGCCCAGGAGTAGCGATGTTCGAGGCCCCTCAGGGTCTCAGTTCCTCAGTTGAAGGAGTTTGATCCAACCCTTGATCCGCTCTACACGGACATCGTCCGAGAACCGGCAACAAATCACCAATATTCTGACGGCTTGCCCAACCGCCCAGTGTACCGAAGTCAACGTGATTCGACGGGCGAATCAGCCACTCCCGGCGACTTTTCCCATGAGCGACATACCCTGGGGTTCCGTCAGATTTTGCGCCGACCGTAAGGCCATCTCTTTTTCATTGCGCTTGACATGATGAGGCCATCATGCGGAGGGCGATGCGGCTTACCTGAAGGAAGCGACGGCGACGGGTGGTGGCTGGTGAGGTGTGGCGGAAGCGGCCATTGGCGTGCAGGAGATTCCGACGTTCGTCATGACATCGGCAAAGACGAGCCGCCGCGTTAACGGCACTGAAGCCACGCATTGGACCACATCGGCTCTTGATCCCTCGATGATCCTGCTCAACGCGGTTGTCGCGATACTGGCTGTTCCGGTGGCGGACGTCCGCACACAGCTGGCTTCGAATCGCACGAGGGTAACTGTCATGCCCGTCGGTGGTCATCAGGGCCGGAGTGACGCCAGTCACCGCTTTGGCAGACCGAAAGAACTTCTCCGCCGCGGCCATATCGCGGGTCTCGCTCAGCATCACGTCCATGAGCGCGCCAGCGCGGTCAATCGCCTGGCGCAGATAGCACCATCGGCCATTGAGTTTGATGTAGGTGTCATCAACGTACCACGAGCGGCGGACCCGGCTCCCACCACCCCGACCACGACGAAGATCGTCGATCAGAGACGGCGTAAATTTCGCCTGCCAATCCCGAACCGCCTCGTCGCTGAACTCGATACCACGGAGAAGAAACATCTCCGGCAGATCGCGTAGGCTCAACTTGTAACGCAGTCGCCAGAAGACAACGAGCGCAATGACATCAGACGGATACTGCGTGCGGTTCAGGGACCCCGCAGTTGGTTCGTTGAACTGCTTGCCACAATCACGGCAGCGGAACCGCCGGTAGCCCTGCGCGGTGCGCTCTGGCCGCTCCGCAATTGCTGCCCCACCGCATGCGAGGCAGTCCATCCGCCGTGCGCCACCGTCCAGGAGCTATCATGCTCGAGCAGAACCGTCCCGGAATTGCCACCTGGCGTGAACGCTGACGGAACCGGGTGAACCCGCTCTCCAGCATTTTGAGGTAGGCCTGCGCAGCGACCGCTTCGACATCCTCCGGCGTCATGCGGCCGAGGAAGCGGGACATCACCTCGCGCCAGGTCCAGAAATCATCTGCCGCCGGTCCGCGCCGTTCGGTCAATTGCGCCATGCCGCGCTGGAACGCATGACTATGAATATTCGGCCTACCGGGAATGCCGATGTTGAAGCGCAGATCGCCTCGCTGCGGCGCGTCGCGCGATATCACGGATTCGAGTCGTCCATCCGCAATGCTGACGCACACGTCACGCGCCCACCCGTCGGGCAGCAACGCACCATGAAAGAAGATGCTGGTCATGACGTCCCCGTAGATCTGCAAACAATCACTGTCCAATACGAGACAGAGATCGGAGAGATCCGCGGTCGGGTTGGTCCTGTGTTCTGCCTCGCTTCAGGTCAGCCGACCGAGGAGACAAGATTTCTCGCTGTCGTGCGAAACTCCATCATCGCGCAGGCCCGGGACGTCCGCGGGGCCGACCGACAATCATCGAAAACGATAGAATGTACGCTTCCGCATCGCCCTGTTCGTCGCTGGGGATCAGCGGTGGAAGGGCGCCGTGCGCAACGCGGTGCGGATCGCTGAGCATCTGGTTGATTGACCTTCGGGTCAACCGACACCCGGCCGAGCTGCCATCCTGATAAACTTCGCATTGCGAGGTGGGGGACTTCTGTTGCCTGAACGCACCTGAACGACCGGGCGGATCTCGACCCATAGCGGGCATCTCAGTGAGGCGTGCGCCCGGATCTTTCAACCCTCCCGCCTGGCACTGTAGAGACTCGTCGTCATGTTCCGGATAACCCGATCCTTGAATGTATCGCAGGCAATACGGCCGATTTCAGCCAACGCGACCCCACGATCAGACCGGACAGTCACGTCTGAATATGTTGCGTACAGACCGACCGTTTGGTCCGCATCGAGAACCAGAGACCATCGGCCTGTCCGTCTCTCCACAACGTCGAATGCACCACTGCGCTCTAAGGCAGCCAAGCGAGCCACGGAATCCAATACGAAGCGGACGCCCCTTTCTACGGCCGAACGGTTGGCGGGTGCGCCGAGCAATGCCTTCGTCGCCTCGTGAAACGGGTCGGGTTGGCTGTCGTCTCCGAACACGTTCCAAAACGCCGCCCACCAGCCGCCCGGGCGGAGCAGATCGGCGATCTTCACGAGAGCCGGGCCTTCGTCGAGCCAGTGAAATGCGGTAGCACTCACACCCAGGTCGAAGGCTTCCGCAGCGATGACGTGCGCTTGTTCGACTGGGATGTCTGGCGGATCGGCAGAGGCGCTGACGATCTGGCCTACGTGATGGGGATACACTGGTACTCCGATCGGCGGCGCAGGCTGGAAGGGCCCTTGCTAGACGGGTACCACGACGGCCTGTTGGCGCATGGGATGAGCGGTTACGACCGCGCGTCGCTGGCGCTGGATTGTCGGCTGGCGACACTGCGCATGATCATCTGGCCGGTGTCGCAGGCCGTCGCCGATGTGCCGCCGGTGATCTGATGGAACAATCTTAAGCGCATCCTACGAGCGGTGGACGACCTGGGCTGCCGCGAGTTGCTGGGCGCGATGTAGAAGATCGGTCTCGCGTCGTGCCGTTGGCCGGACGGGGTACCGGGCGATGCTGTGGGGGATCAGCCCGGTCGCGTATCGGCGGTGGCATGACAACGACACAAAATTATAGATCACGCGACCCCGAAACCGACGATGGCGGCGGCCGCCGTGATCCCATCGTGACCGCGCCGACCGTTGGCATCGCCGGCGAGACGGGACGCACGCGTGCCGCGCGGCATCGTCGGCCATCCATTACAAATGGAGATGCGCTGACCCCCCGTCGGCCGCGGCAAGCCCAGGCGCGTCAGCTTCCGCACGCACATGCCCTGCCAACGGCACAATCAGCGCAGCCACGAACACCAGGCCGCCCACGACCAGCATCGGAATCTCGTAATCTCCAGTGAGGTCACGCAGCACTCCGACAAGCTGCGGCGCGGCATAGCCGGAGATGTTGCCGGCCGCATTGATCAGCGCGATGCCCCCGGCCGCAGCTGCACTGCTGAGGAATGCCGTGGGGAGGTTCCAAAATACCGGAATCGACGCGGAAACACCGAAGCCGGCGACGCAGAACGCG
>JASHQG010000636.1 GCA_030037665.1 Acetobacteraceae bacterium | reverse complement strand
GTACCCGCCACCGAAAACCGGAGCGATCCGACCACACGTAGCGTCACAATTGGACGGGTTACACAGCCGCGCCGGATTGCGATCACGTAGCTGCTGAACTGGCGCTTATGGTGAGTGAAGGGGAGACGCCCTGTCAACGCCCGTGGCGCGTTGCTGAGAACGTGCCTGAAACGGCACAGCATTCGCTCGACGGTATTGCAGTCGAGCAACCGTATCAAGCCAGGTGGCTAGCCCCCCTCTACGGCGCCTGTTGTCCCGCACCAAGCCGTTCGGAAGGGCATACTGGTCTGCCTACCGCTCGGCGGATGTGCAACGCTCTCGGCAAGCCCACGACCGGGGCGGTCCGCCGCGACGCCGACCGACGTCTTCCTACCAGAGCCCCGGCTGGCCATCGTCAGGTGCGCGGACTCGGGTGACACAACAGCAGCCGCTCGATGCAGCGGATCATTCTTATCGTGCCGGACAGCCAGCGCGGGCATCGGCCCAATGACCTCCGATCAGCGTCTCGCGTCACGCGTCGCAAATAGAACCGAATTTTTGCAAGGTCTCTTTGATCTAAATCAATGCTGCATGGTTCCGGGAGATACCAAAATACAAGTATGCGGCATGCGAGGCATTGATGGTTGCAAATTGCGATGACGAACATCGACATGAGTGCATGGATGGCGGCGGGCTTGCGGCACCACATGAGAAACCCGCTGCCCGGGAGGGACGCTTGTGACCGCAGCGCACCTGTGCCGGCGCTGGTGCGGACGCGTAATCTACTGCTTGGCCTAAATTTTCGTCCCTCCACCAGGCGCGTCCGAGCGGCGGCATACGGCGTCGCGCTGTCTGTCGTTGCGAGCGCCATTATGGCGCCGGGAAGTGCTGGCATCGCGGTGGCAGCGGCGCCCGCCTGCGTCTGCGACAGTGCCGCCGTCGTCGAGCAAGCGCTGCCCGCGGTCGTCAACATTCGGGTCGCGAAGGTTGTACGGGTGCGCGGCGCCAACGCCCGCAAACCTGAGTTGGATAGATTCGAACCTTACTCCGCGTCTGGGTTCGTCATTGATGCTTCCGGGGTCATTGCCACCAACGAGCACGTCGTCAAGGATGCGGCCGCCATCACGGTGGTCTTCAGTGACGGTTCCCATGCATCTGCTCGTTTGATTGGTGCAGCTTCCCTCATGGACTTTGCGCTGCTTAAGGTGACCGTCTCGAAGCCGCTTCCTGTGTTGCGGTTTGGCGACAGTGACGCATTACGCGTTGCAGAACCGGTGATCGCAATTGGCAATCCCCTCGGGCTTGGCACGTCGGTCAGCACTGGGGTCGTGAGCGCACTGAATCGGAGCCGCAGGACCACGCCGTTCGATGCTTCCATCCAGACCGACGCCGCGATCAATCCGGGCGACTCCGGTGGTCCGTTGCTTGATTGCACGGGAGCCGTCATTGGGATCGATACTTTGCTGATTTCAAATGCGAAGGTCCTCGGCTCGATAGGCCTCGGCTTTGCACTGCCATCCGATAGCGTCAAGTTTGCCGTCCGTAGGCTGCTCAACCGGCAATCATCCGGGCCGGACTGGATTGGTGTGCATTTGCAGGATCTGACGCCCTGGCTGGGAACCGTTTTCGGGTACTCGACAACAACAGGTGCGATCGTCACTGGGACCGACCCGAACAGTCCAGCGGCAGATGCGCCATTGGCTCCGGGCGATATCATAACAGCCGCCAACGGCCGCCAACCGCACGATGCGAGCGACGTCATGCAATCTATTGCGATGCAACCGATCGGGGCGCCGTTAGTGCTGTCCATCTGGCGGGCGGGGCACAGCGAGGAGATCGTCATTCGGGGACAGCCCTGGCCGCATACCGTGGCGCTGCGCAGCGACGTACTGGCCAGTGCAGCAAGCATTACTCGAGCGCGAAAGGCGGGACTTGGCCTGCACCTCACCAAGCTGACCGCGTCGTACCGGCAGCGTCTCGGGTTGACGGGAGATTCGGGCGTACTAATCGATCGCGTGACACCCGGCTCCCAGGCAAACCATGTCGGGTTGATCCCCGGTGAAATAATCGACCAGGTCGATGAGCGGCCCGCGCGGACGACCCAGGATGTAATGCGCTGGTTGGCACACGCGACGAGGCCTGTCGCACTATTAGTCCGTGACAAGGCGGTCGCGCGATGGGTGTTGCTGTACCTCGGCCGCATTGACGTGCGGGACCTGATCACCCCGCTTCCACCCGTCGTTGCAGCCGGCGGGGCCTCGGACGTCGAAAGTCATGTGTCGAGGTAATGTGCGTCGCGTGTGCGGCCAGGCAGTCATACGAACTGAACAGACAAGTCCACCTGACACGGTATGTGACCGTTCCTAAGTGACCAGTCGTTCTCGCCCGCGACGGTCTAACTCGCTGACGCACCTCAACTGAAGCGGAGCTGGGCTAGCTCGGCGATGTCACGTTGCGGCTTGGACTGATTGTGCCGCGGAGGTACGAGAGGAGTTCAATATGAACTGACGTCGTGCCGTACAGCTGCGTAGGAGAGGAGGGCGGGCCCCTCGGGGTCGGTGTTCAGACGCAGGTCTCAAACCAGTTCGAGCCCCTTCGGCCAAACAGCCGCGGTGGTGAACGTCGGATCAAAAGCCCGGGCATGACCCGACGCAGGTAAGTGTCCGAAAGACGACCGAAGGCGAACCTTCGAAGACGCGTCATTAACGACTGAGTGCCGGCAAAACCAGGGGCGTCACTTTCTCCTGGGATAGATCCATCGCGAGCCTGCAGTACTGGATGGGCGGCGGCCGGCGTACCGGAGGCGTCAGTTGGGCACGGGCTTCCATGCGGAACTGCGGGAACCAGCTTGCCGATGGCAAGGGAAACGGCGCAAGGGAGACAACCCGAAGCCGAAAGTGCCGATGCGACAGGCTGGGGCGGACCCCTCCTCCGTAATGGTGCTGACGTAAGGTAATGCCTGCCGAACGAACGGAAGAGGTCACCCACATCGAGATCACGGGTCAACGGCAAACCGGAGAAGCCCACGGTTTTGACGGAAGGCGGCAGCGTTCAGCGGATGGCACGAGCCGTATGACAGGAGACTGTCATGGTACGGTTCTGTGTGGGCGGTTCGGGGTGTGAAAGTCCCCAGGCCGACTTGGCGAAACTCCCGCCGGAAATTGGTCAATTTGGCAAGGCTGCCAAGCGGCGGTCGGCGGCTCGCGTATGGTCGCCTGAGCGATTCCGTGGCGACGCGGTTCAGCGCCGTCCAAACGCTGCCAGCTAAGCTTCCTCTTGTACCAGGAGTTCTACCGCCATTCCCTCTGCCCGCGGATCCAACCTCTCAGGCCCTGTTAGAGCAGGCGTCGGAAGAGTTGAATATTCCGGACCGTGACCGCGTGCTCGCAGAGTCCCTGGCCGGACGGCTCCACTCGGCAAGGGCCCGCGCCTGATTGTTCGCGTTGCGTCTTGGGAATCGCGGTCCTCGCAAGAGCAGCGAGCGATCCTCGCATGAAACGCTCAACCCGTTCCATCGTCGCCGTGAGCCTTGCATACAATTATTGCTGCTGCGTGCTTTTAAGGCTTGCGCTGAGCGCACGCATCTGACCCAGCGCCGCTTTGGCACGCCCAAGCTGTCCGATCGCCTGGTCTATCGCCTGACGCGCCTGTGTCCTCTCCGGCCACGCACGCTCGAGTGTCCGTCGGGCCGCGCTCATATAGGCGTCGATCGCTGTCAGCGGCTGGCTCAATTCGTGCGCTATGGTGGCAAGTATGTCAGCGAGGTCGCCACAGGCGGGCGTGCCTGCAGGCACGATATCATAATGTACCTCCGTAACGAGCGCCGCTGGGTCATGGGCGTCGGTATGAAGGTACCAATAGTTCCCCGTCATCACTGGCTTCCCGTCGGCACGGCGATGGATCAATCCACCGCGCCACGTGCTCTGATGGGCAAGTTCTGCCTCGATTTCGGTCAATGCCTGCCATGAAACGGTACGGAGCAGGTGGTGCGCGACTTGTCCTACCGCTTCCTCCGAGGCAAATCCGTACCGCTGCTCCATTTCGCGGGACCAGAAGGTGATGTGCCCTTCCCTCGTCCGGATTAACGCGCCTGGCCCTCTCGGCCACATGTCCGGGACGACAGACGACCCCGTCATTGCGCTCACTTTTCTCCCCCCCGTCCGGGGTGAACACAGAATATTACGGCCTGCGGGCGCTGGCGGACCTCATTTCAGTCCCCAAGGCCCGCGGTCGATGACATGATCGAGTCTTTCAGCCGCCAATGATGTGCGCGAATCTAGGATGAAATGCCAGGGGTGTGGAGGGGGCGACTCATAGCAAAACTTGATCCAGATCAGTGTTTGGATCGGTTTTGGTGAGTAGAAGGCAACTCGTCCAGTCAGCTCAGTTGCAACAGCGTGGTGACAGTCGAAATGAGCCGAGGTCCGGCGAACGGCAATGACCGCATTCCTAAGGGTGGACCATCCATCAAGGTTCCGCCTCTCTGGTCCTCTGACATGGCAACAGGAGGCTTGCTCACGGAGGAAGACCGCTCGATGCTCGCGGTCATCGCAACTGTCGGCCGCTACAAGAAGGGTGAACTGATTTATCAGGAAGGGGCCATTGCCGACCGCGTCTTCAATGTCATCACCGGAGTCGTGAAGTCGTACAGGTCGGCGGGGAATCGCAGACAGCGGATCATTGGCTTCCTGTTCCCCCAAGACATCATCGGATTGGCGGATCGGGGGAGATACGTGAATTCGGCGCGTGCGATAACCCCGGTGACGCTTTACAGGATCCCGACTGCAGCGCTTGAGGCCAGGCTGCACAGAAATCCAGAGTTCGACTATCAGGTTATTTGCAAGCTCTGCCGCGAACTTCGCGAAGCACAGCAGCATGCCTTCCTGTTGAGCAAGCACCGCGCAGTCGCGAAACTTAGCCTGTTCCTGCAAATGCTCGAGACACAGCAGTCCTCCGAAGGACGGCTGTCTGAAGAGATACTGGTGCCGATGTCTCGAGCGGATATCGGTGCATATACGAATATGTCGTCAGAAGCGGTCAGCCGATCGTTTCAGGAACTTATTCGCCGTAGAGTGATCAGTATACGGGAGCGTCGTCACATCAAGATCCTCGATCGCGCGGGGCTGGAGGACATCATCTCGGAGATACGTGGATCGTCGAAGTCGATGTCGCAACCATTACCGCGCGTGTGACCGAGCTGACTGGACGCGTCGCCTTCTGCTCCCGAAAATCGCTCTAAACACTGATCCGGATCAAGTTTTGCTGCGATTCTTTGAAAGGTCCGTTGATATAGATCAACACGGTGCCATATCTCGTGAGTAAGCTAAAGTCTATGTGGCGCACGAAGAATTAGCCACCTCACTTCAACTGAGGACTGATCCATGAAACTGCAACTAATCACCGGCGTTGCCGCAATGGGCTTGTTGCTCGCTGCTCCGGCGGCGTTCGCACAACACATCGGCGGGCCGACCAGCCCGCAGGACCAGCAGAAGCTGATGAACTCGCCGGGCTACCAGGTGGGGACCGGCGCAGCAAGCGTCGGCGGGCCAACCAGCCCGCAGGACCAGAAGAAGCTGATGAACTCGCCAGGCTACCATGTGGGGCCCGGCGCGGCGAGCGTCGGTGGGCCGACCAGCCCGCAAGACCAGCAGAAGCTGATGAACACCCCGGGCTACCAGGAAGGGACCGGCGCCGCTAAGACCAACAAGCAATAGCGGTGGTTTTGCAACGGCTGCCGGCGACGTGCCGGCAGCCGTTGGCTTTGCGGTGTCTTCTGACGATGGCGGTCAGTGATCGCCTCGTACTCCGGATGGCGCGAGCGGATCTGCTCGGTGACCCGGTGCAGACAGCCTTGCGCCAGGCGCGCCGCGAGTTCCGCCATCGGGCGATATTCCGCGTGGGTGACTAACCGAGTACCTTTCCAGCGGTTTGCCGCGTCACCACGGCATATCGAATTGACAGCACTAATCCGCCCGCCTGCGCGCAAGCAGACTCAGGGTCCCGTGTGCTCCGGACGGTGCGACAATGGTCGCTTACGATCTAAAATTATGGCGCGAATGACGAGCTGGATGTTGCACGTATTTGGCCCGGATGAGGCAGATCCATGTAATTGCTGCACGCTGAGCCCGATTGGTGCTCCACAGGAGTCAGCCGGGTTCCGCCCGACCGGAACCGGGGCGCGCCGCTCCTGCTCGGGCCCGGATTGAGCGTTGCGCGAGACACCTGAAGGTACTCTGGAAATCGCGCGCCAATACGAAAAGCTTGCTGAGTACGCTGACGATCTGCTGAGTCGGAAGCTGAAGGGGGGCGGCTTCCTCCAACGAGAATGCTTGACGCGCGACCGTCCCGCACCCTGCTGGACATGTGCCGCCGCGCGGCTTGCCGCGGATCGCCCCCGCCCGCCAGCCACCGTCGACAGCCCGATGGGAGTAGCCGGAACTACCCAGACATTGCAAACTGCCCCCCACGGAGCTTCAGAGGTGCGTCATGAAGATGCGCGATATCGAGCAGGTGAATCACCTGATCGGCGAATTGAACGGCATGAACACACTTATCGGCCACACCGACAGTGCAGACCCCGCCGACTGCGAGTTGTTCATCAAGTTGCCGGGGGACTCGTCAATAAGGATGTCGAACGAGGGGGCGGCCTCGACACACTACCAAGGCTTCTCCGCTTCGCCTGACTTCCTTCGGCGGTTGCAGCAGTTGGCGGTAGAGGAGCTCAATACTCGCAGGCAGGCTATCATTGCTGAACTCGCAGCGCTCGGTGTCGATGCCGAGTAATGACGAGAAGCACTCTCTGAAACTCGCGACGGAACGCTGCCACCTTATTTGCAGAAAGACGGAAGGAGGATAATAAAGCCGGCCTTCTTGACGGGCACCGAGACTCCTTTGGCCAATAGTCCAGACGATGGCGTGGCCCTGTTGAATTTCTCGGCGTCCCGTCGGGTTTCATACTCACCCTCGGCGTTGCCGGGCAGAAGCGCAAGTTCGTCGGCGGACACGGATCAGGGCGACCAGCAATGCGATTAGGTCGGCGACGTTGATCGGCGCCTCGAGGTATGCCGCAACCGGCGCCATCGCCGACACCACAATCACGAATATCAAGGTGAGCATCGATAGCAACGCGGTCAACGCAATCTCGTTCGGCGTCTTCTGCCGTCGCGCGCCTTCCACCAGACGGATCACACGGTCGAGGAAGCTGTGACCGGGATCGGCGGTCACGCGAATCAGCAGCCAGTCGCTAACGACCGTTGTGCCGGCAGTGACAGACGGCTTGGTGTCGGAACCAACCTCGCGCATGACCGGCGTGGATTTCCCGGTAATGGCGCATTCATCGACATAGGCGACTGCCTCGATCACTTCGCCATCGGGCGCTCTCTAACCCCGTCGCCAGCCATGATGTGTCTGAGGATGATTTCACGGGGAAGTTATGGGCTACGCACTGACATCGGTCAGCCGACAGAGGCGGGTCGTGTTTGACGGCCGAAGCGGGAACGACATTTTTTCAAGGCGCTGTTCTGGTTCGCCTCGGAACGTCAACGAGTCGCCGACGCGTCTGGCCTGGCGACAACCCTCCGGGGCGGAACGCTTTTGGAGTGCGTGCGGCCAGGTAGGAAGTTGACCTGGGTCAATGCGGTCACACCCCGGTCGGGCCAAGCTGAACCCACAAGCGGGGAGATTTTCCATGTTGCATGCCTCCAGTATCATGACGTGCGATGTGATCACCGCCCGCCCCACGGATACGGTGGCCCAGGTTGCCCGCCTTCTTTCGGACCACGGGATCAGTGCGGTACCGATCTGTGACGATGGCGGCGCGTTGCTGGGTATGGCCAGCGAGGGCGACCTGATGCGTCCCTTTGTCGATAGCAATGTCAAGCGTCGTGCCCGGTGGTTGACGCTGCTCGCCGATGGCACGGACCTTGCCCCCGAATTTCTCGAATATGTACGCCTTGATCGTCATCAGGTGGGTGACCTGATGACAACACCGGTCATCACGGCGCAGGAATCTGCCAGCTTGACCGAGCTGGCCGAGAAGATGGTCGAGCATCGCATCAAGCGCGTACCGATCGTGCGCGATGGCAAGCTGGTGGGCGTCGTCAGCCGTGCTGACGTGATTCGCGCCATCGCGCGATCACCGGAATCGGTGGTTCCTGAGTGACACTCGCTGCGGTCACTTGCGGCTATGTCCGCGCCGTACGTGGGGCGGTGCTCGATGTCGCTTTCGACAATGCCATCCTCCCTGTGATCGATGAGGCGCTGCATGTCGGCGACGGGTTGATTGCGGAAGTCCAAAGCCATCTTGATGCCACCACGGTCCGTGCCATTGCGCTGCAGGGCACATCTGGCCTGAGCCGCGGCACGCCGGTCCACGCTACCGGCGGCCCATTGACCGCTCCGGTAGGTGACGCCGTACTCGGTCGACTGCTGGATGTCAGCGGCAAAGTGCACGACCACGGCCCTGCTTTGCCCGCCGGCACGCCCAGGTTGCCAATCCACCGCGCGCCACCGCCGCTGGCCACGCAGACCGCTGCCACCACTGTCTTCGAGACCGGCGTCAAGGTCATCGACCTGCTGGTGCCGCTCGCTTTTGGCGGCAAGGCGGCAATGTTCGGCGGTGCCGGCGTGGGCAAAACCGTTCTTCTCATGGAACTGATCCACGCCATGGTAGCGCGTTATCAGGGCATCTCGGTGTTTGCCGGAATCGGCGAGCGGTCCCGCGAAGGCCACGAGCTCTGGTCCGACATGCAAGGCTCCGGCGTGCTCGGTCGTACCGCCCTTGTTTTTGGCCAGATGAACGAACCGCCCGGCGCCCGCTGGCGCGTGGGTCTGACCGCGCTGACCATCGCCGAGCATTTCCGTGATGCGAAGCACCAGAACGTCTTGCTGCTGATGGACAATGTTTTCCGCTTTGTCCAGGCGGGCGCCGAAGTCTCTGGCTTGCTCGGTCGGCTGCCGTCCCGGGTCGGCTACCAGCCGACGCTGGCCACTGAAGTCGCCGGACTGCAGGAGCGCATTGCCTCTGTCGCCGGTGCGGCGATAACCGCGATCGAGGCAGTCTATGTCCCTGCTGACGATTTCACCGACCCCGCGGTGACGGCGATCTCCAGCCATCTCGACAGCAACATCGTGCTCTCCCGCTCCATGGCTGCGGAAGGCATGTACCCTGCAATCGACCCACTCGCCTCCAACTCCATCCTGCTTGATCCGCTCGTGGTCGGAACGGAGCACTTCATCCTGGCCGGTCGTGTCCGCCAAGCGATGGCGCATTATCGGGAGCTTGCCGACGTCATTGCCTTGCTCGGCGTCGAGGAGCTGGGCGCCGCCGATCGCCTGATGGTGGCGCGTTCGCGCAAGCTGCAACGCTTCCTCACCCAGCCCTTCACAGTGACCGAGGCCTTTACCGGCATGGCAGGGCGTTCGGTAATGCTCGCCGACACGCTCGCCGGCTGCCGCGCGATCCTTGACGGCGACGCGGACGACTGGCCAGAAAGTGCCCTCTACATGCTCGGTGACTTTGACGAGGCGCGTCAGCGCGCCAAGGCAGCATGATGCGCCTGCTGATTACTGAGCCCACGCGTATTGTAGTGGACGATGTCGGGGTGGTGTCGGTGCGCGCGGAGGATGCCAGTGGCAGTTTCGGTATCCTGCCAGGCCATGCCGACCTTGTCACGGTGCTGATGCCTTCCGTCGTGGGCTGGCGACACGCCGATGGCCAGCACCGCTGGTGCGCGGTACGGCGCGGCGTGTTGTCCGTCAGCGCCGGCCACGATGTGGCGATCGCCACCAGGCAGGCTGATTGCAGTGACGATCCAGCCCTGCTGGAGCAAGCGGTGCAGGCTCATCTGGAAGAGGCGCGTGAGTCGGCGCGCCAGGCCCGGGTGGCGGCCACGAAGCTGCACACCGCCGCAATCCGCGAGATTATCCGCGCTTTGCGGCCGGCTGTGCGGACCCAGAACCGGGACGTGCCATGACCGCTTCCGGATCATCCGAAGACCGGCACTTCCTCGCCTCCCTTCGCACCCGCGCGGCCCGACACGCCAAGGCACAGCATGAAGGCCCGCCATCTTTCGGTCGTTACCTCGCGCAGGTCGGCGTGCTGGGCTGGACTATCGTGTTGCCTGGCTTGCTCGGCATGTTCTTTGGCCGTTGGCTCGACCACCGCCTTGGCACAGGTATCTTCTGGACCGCGCCGCTGATGCTGG
>JASHQG010000635.1 GCA_030037665.1 Acetobacteraceae bacterium | reverse complement strand
GCATCACCGTCGCCGCGCGGTTCCAGGCCACGACGTTCTATATCGCGGTCCGGATCACGGTAGGCCTGGGGTCCAATGCATCGAGCACGCGCTGCAACCGTGGCGTGACAGCATCGTTTTTCCGGTAGCGCACTTCGGGCGGACGAACCGAGGCGGAGCCGGAACAGGTGCTCGCGCTCGACATCGGTCAGCATGAGCGCGCGCGAGATCCGATTGAGTACGTCGGCTGAGGGCGCGCCGCCCCGCCCTTGTTCGAGCCACGTGTACCATGTTGGACTGATATTGGCGCGCTGAGCCACTTCCTCGCGGCGCAGGCCGGGCGTGCGGCGGCGCCCCGAGGGAAAACCGAGCGCCGCCGGATCGAGCTTCATGCGGCGGTGCCTTAGATAGGTTCCGAGCAGGCTCTCGGTCGCTCGATGCTCACCCATCCTGTTAGCCTTCTTACTATGATAACCCCACCACTTTATCAGGATAGCTCGAGCACCGGGATTTGTCGCCAGAGAAAACCGGAGACGTGATCCTGCGTGTGTTCGTAACTGGTGCAACGGGATGGGTCGGCTCTGCCGTCGTTGACGAGCTGGTTGCAAATGGCCACAAGGTGCTCAGCCTTTGTCGCTCGGTCGAGAAGGCGGCAGCTCTGGAGGCCGCGGGCGCCGAGGTCCATCGCGGTTCGCTGGAGGACCTCGACAGGGCGGGCGCAGCGCAGGCGGACGGCGTGATCCACACCGCCTTCAACCACGACTTTTCGAGATTGGTGGAGAACGGCGCGCGAGAGCCACGCGCCATCGAGGCGCTCGGAGTCGTGCTATGCGCATACGCGGAGATGGCTGGGATGGGAACCGACTGGCCCCGGGCTGATCGCCGATCTTGAGCGGTTGCGCCGATCCAACATCTGAGGCACGCGTCGACAAGGCGGAACCTTCAGCGTAGCCGCGACGGAACGCATGTTGAAAACGACGTCCAGACGGCGGATCGTGACGTTGTACGGCGACCGACCGACCGTCTTGATGCAACGGCGCTCATTGCCGCCAACAAGCACCTTGGGTAGGCGCATCCTGGTCAGCGCCAGGGAACCCTTACGCCCGTACGGGTGCGGTCTGACCGTCCCGATGGTGCGGGTCGCAGCCGAGACGTCACCGGCGAGGCGAATGGCCGCTTCCAGTGAACGCTGGCAGGACATCAAGCGTCGATCTCGGGCCGCCTCGTGCCAGCAGCCAGTAAGGCCGGGCGGTTTTCTGTTAGTCCGCTTCGGCGCTAGCATGTTGCAATACCGGACTTTCGATATATAGCGTGATCTGGCCGGAAGCGAATGGTCGGTCGTCGAGCGCCAAGCACGGCACGGCAGCCGCCTTTGTCGCGCCGGTGCGTCAGGGGCCTCGGCCCATGCCTGCCGTTCTCTCGAGTGGTATCGCGCGGCGGAAGGAGTTGGATAGGTGTGGCGGATGCAGAAGACGCGAGACACGCGGATGCGGATCGAGCGCGTGCGTCACGAAAAGGCGGCGCGGATTCGGCTGGGAGACCTTGAGGTCGAGAAGAAGGGGGTATCGCGCTTCGATTTCCGTGACCCGTATCATCTTGCCGTGGCATTGACCTGGCCGCAATTCCTCATCGCAATGCTGGCACTTTATTTGGCTGCCAACATTGCGTTTGCCACACTGTTCTGGATGGTTCCTGGTTCAGTCGCGAACGTTCGTCCCGGTGCCCCGCTCGACAATTTCTTCTTCAGTGTCGAGACGCTGTCGACCGTTGGCTATGGTCGCATGTACCCCACTACGCTCTATGGTCACGTGATCGCGTCGGTCGAAATTACCTGCGGTCTCGCGTTCACGGCTATCTTGACCGGTCTCACGTTTGTGCGGTTCTCGCGGCCACGTGCCAAGATGGTGTTTGCTACCAACGCGGTGGTAGCAATGCACAACTCTCAGCCAACATTGATGATACGTGTAGGCAATGGAAGAGCGGCTCCGCTTACGGACGCGAGAGCGCAACTGAGCATTCTGCAGTTTGAGCGAACTGCGGAAGGAAATCTGTTCCGCCGTGTACAGGAGTTACGTCTACAGCGTGCGCATCTTCCCGTTTTTCCCCTCACCTGGACACTCATGCATGTGCTGAACGAGCGGAGCCCCTTGTTTGGCTACAACGAGTCGCAGACTGTGGAGGCGGATGTGCGGATGTTCCTGACGCTCGCAGCGCGCGATCCGACGCTGGCGACGACTGTACATGACATCCGCGCCTATGGGCCGACGGATATACGCTTCGGAATGCGTTACATGGATGCGATCGCCATCGCGGAAGACGGCAGACTTGTTGCGGACCTGACCAGGATCAGCGCGCTGGAGCCGGACCTTAAAGATCACCAGGAATCGGGCTGGACGGACCAAGAGGACGCGACATAATAACCAACGGTCAGCGAAATACGGGCGGCGTTCGGAGGAGGAGTGCTCCGCCTTGCATTCGAACCCCATTGATGAAGCCCGTCATCGACGAGCGAGGTACACCATCAATGCCGTCGTCATTCACGACTCCGGCGTGTTCAGCCCGAAGACTGTCGTCGTCGTTCGCCCTGGCCGCGACGAGTTCGTCGCTGGCTCGCGGTGCTGACCGCGCTGCCAGCCGACGCGAGCGGGAAACTGCTGCAGGTGTGAGCCAGCTCAAAGTCGAGCGATCGCGAGCGAGCAGAGAACAAGTCAGACGTTGGCGAGCTGATAAATTTGCAATCCTGCCTGATGAATTTGAAATCTTCCTATAGGTGCATCGCGCAGATCTACCGCAACAGGCTGAAGTCGGCTGTGCCAGATGCTGTTCGAAAGGACATCACGCACAGCGCTGGTGACGAAGACTCCCCCTAGCCCATACCACAAAGGGAGTTCCCCCGGCTTTGCCGGAGAGGCAGCAGAAGTTTGACATTTGCGGGGGTATGCCCCGGGTCGCCCATCGATGAAGCTCCGAAACGTGAGCCGCCAAAGCACACGCATATGGAGCTCCATCAATGGACGAGTTTGAAAGCCTAAACCACAAAATGGGAGTGCAAACACCACGTGGTGTTCATTCCCAAGTATCGAAGGAAGGTACTTCACGTGCAGTTGCGCCGATATCTGGGCGAGGTATTTCGTCGATTGGCGGAGC
>JASHQG010000634.1 GCA_030037665.1 Acetobacteraceae bacterium | reverse complement strand
AGCCTCTTTCCAGGGAGAATGCGTTCCGTCGCGGACTCTGGGCACGAAATAGGCAAATGCCCGCCGGCTGCCCATCTTTTCGACTTGCATGCCGAGCAACCAATCAATCAGCATGATCCCGCTGACCGACGACCGCGATTGCCTCGGTTACGGCGTGTCGCCACCCGATGATCCGCACTGTCTGAATGGCGCCCGCATCGCCCACACGATCAGCCTCAACTTCGCGGAGGCGAGAGCGGCATCCTTGACGGCGATAGCGGTCCTGAAGGCGCCCGCAACAATATCGGTGTTCCCGTCTATTCCGGCCTCCGCAGCCAGCTCGCGGAAAGCGCGTGCGACTACAGCTCCCGTGTCGGCGCCCGGCGCCTTCTCCGAGGTTCCGCGACTTCAACATCGAGATGGGCCTGCGCACCCTCGCCGGCGCCGCGGAACGAAACCTCGAACTGACCCGCGCCTCTATCGCCGAGGGTCACGAATTCGTCAGTTACCACTATCGCTGGCTCGATCACCTCGCGATACCGGAGGACCAGGAGAGAACCCGCATCCGACCTGCTTTTCAGATATTCACGTCGTTGGTTGGAATCCAGAACCATGGCTTCTCGACCGCAGCGCGGTTCACCGGGTATGTGATCGACTGCTTCGACACGCTCTGCGCCGCGCGTGCCCATTACCCACGCCGCGTGACGCGCGCCATCCACGATCGGATCGGCAGCCGTCGCGGCCGCGTTCCCAGCGTCGTCCGCTGCCGCAAACACGCGCCGAGCCGCGTCAAGGTCTGGATCGCGACCGGCCGCGACATTGCCGAACACTGACGGCGCATAGATCCCTTCCCTGGCACGGCGTTTGCTGACTGGCCCGCACGGTCTGCCTCAGGACAGGTGGGGGTTCTTGCATGAAATTGCGCGCACTTTTGCTGGCGACGCTCTGCGTCGCTCTGACCGGTATCAGCGCCGCGGCCCACGCCGCGCCAGCCTGCGAGCCCGACAAACTCGCGCAGAAATACCCCAGTCTTGTCGGCAAGACCATCCGCATCGGCATGGACCCCCAAACCCCCCCTTATGTCTTCCGTAATGCCAACGACTTCAACAAGGTCATTGGTTCCGATGTCGATATCGCCACAGCCGTCATGAAATGCGCCGGGCTGCCCTACAGCTTCTTCCTCGGGGGCTGGTCCGGAATGATGCCCGCGGTGATCGCCGGACAGATCGAGGTCTTCTGGGATAACCTCTACTACACACCTGTACGCGCCAAGACCATGACGTACATGATGTACATGCAGGCCGCGACCGGTGCGATGACCCAGGCCGGCAACCCTAAGAAGATCGCTGGGCTCGATGCCACCTCCTGCGGCACGACGTTCGCCGTCGGCCTTGGTACCGTGGAGGAAGTTGCGGCCCACAAGCAGGACGACGCCTGCAAAGCCGAGGGCAAGTCGGGCATCACCATCATGACCTATCCCGACATGGCCTCCGGCATTCGCCTGATCCAGAGCAGAAGGGCCGACATCATGATGACCGACCTCGCCCTGGTGGACTCACTGGTGTCCGATCACCCAGACCAGTATGTTCGGGCCTTCAAGATCATGACTGGCTTCCAGGTCGGCGCCGCCGTAAAGAAGGGCAAGACGGATCTCGTGAATGCCATCGCCGATGGATTGCAGGTGCTGCAGGCGACCGGCGGCGAAAAGAAGATCCTCGAAAAGTACAAGATCGATCCGTCGCTGCAGTTGCCCACGGTTGTGAAAACCGACTGAGATGCGAGCCCGGCTCGCCCGGTTCCTCGCCTTCACCATTGGCTTCGTATCGCTTGCCAGCCAATCTCACGCGGCGGCCGCGGATAACACCGTGGCAAGCTGGCTGAGCGACGTCGTCACCTACACCGCCTCCAGCTTCCTTTGGACTGGCGCACTGGTCGCAGTCCAGATCACCTGCCTCGCCATGACCGGTGGCCTCATACTCGGCCTCGGCCTCGCACTCATGCGCCTGTCGCGGCGCTCCTTTGTGAGCGCCGCTGCGAGCTTCTACATCTTCATCGTTCGCGGGACGCCCCAGCTTCTCCAGCTCGTCTTCATCTTCGATGCGCTGCCGGTCGTTGGCATCCGTCTGGACAGCTTCACCACGGCCCTCATCGGCTTCGCCTTCAACGAGGCTGCCTTCAGCGCCGAGATCATCCGCGGCGGCATCCTCTCGGTGAATGCCACGCAGTCGATCGCCGCCGCCTCACTCGGCATGGGGCCGGCGCTTACGCTCCGCCGCATCATCCTGCCTCAGGCCATGCGCGCCATCGTTCCGGGGCTGATCAACGACACCATCAGCATGCTGAAGCTGACCTCCATCGCGTCGGTGATCTTCGTCAACGAACTCACCTTTCGCGCGCAGCAAATTGTCGGTCAGAACTTCAAGTTCTTTCCCGTGTTCATCGCCGCGGGCGTCATCTACCTCGTCCTCACCAGCGCCATCACGGCGATGCAATCGGTGCTCGAGGACTATTTCGACTTTGACCGCAAGGCCCGCGGTGCCTCCGTCATGCAGCGCCTGCTCGGCCTGCGCGCTGCGACCACGGTCGCGCCGGCAAGCCCACGTCCGGCCGCAGCCGAGGAACCCAAAGACGCCAGGCGCGTCGTTGCTCTGGATGCCACCTGGCTCTGCGCGCTGCTCGGCAGTCCCGATATGCCAGACCCTTCGCAGCCATTCGTCGAAGGCCGGAACATTCAAAAATCGTACGGCAACCGCGAAGTCCTCAGCGGCGTCGATTTTACCGTCGGCCTCGGCGAGGTTGTCGTCATCCTCGGCCCCAGCGGCTCGGGTAAGAGCACGCTTCTGCGCATGGTCAATCACCTCGAAGCACTCGACTGGGGCAGCGTCACCGTCGCCGGCCGCAGCGTGGGATATCGCCCCTATCCGGCCGGTGGGGGGCCGCCACGCCCCGTCCGTGACCTGGCTCATGCCCGCGCCGACTCGCGCATCGGCATGGTCTTCCAGCATTTCAACCTCTTCGCCCATCTCACCGCGCTGGAGAACATCGTCGAAGCGCCGGTCCACGTATACGGCGTGCCGCGCGCCGAGGCCGAAGCGACCGCCATGCGCCTGCTCGACGCCGTGGGTCTCGCCAAACACGCGCACCACCTGCCGCACCGCCTGTCCGGCGGCCAGCAGCAGCGGGTCGCCATCGTTCGCGCCCTCGCCATCCGCCCGCGTCTGATGCTGTTCGACGAACCCACCTCCGCCCTGGATCCTGAGCTCGTCGGAGAGGTCCTCACCGTCATGCGCCGCCTCGCCGACACCGGCATGACCATGATCGTTGTCACGCACGAGATCAGATTCGCGCGCGACGTCGCGGACCGGGTCATCTTCATGGACGACGGTCACGTTGTCGAACAGGGGCCACCAGACGCCGTCATCGGAGCGCCGTCGCATGAGAGGACCCGCCGCTTCCTCCGCCTCGTGGAACAGGAGGAGCCAACGGAGGCCGCGCTGTGATGAAGCGATCAGAATGTCGGCGGGGTGTTCACCCACAGCGCGCGGCGCAAGGCATCGCCACCGTTGCGATAGGTGTGCTCGGGGTCCGAGACGAAGAAGAAACTATGTTCTGCCGGCAGTCGCTGCGCGACCCCGTCCACCGTCAGGTCCAGTATTCCTTCGAGTACCAGCCCCGCTTCCTCTCGGGGATGCGAGAACGGTCCGCAGACGGGACCGCCGGGCGGCCGCGAGACCAGCAACGCCGCAAGCCGACGATGCGCCGCGAACGGTACCCGGCTCTCCGCGCCCGATCCGTCGCCCTCCGGTACGCGTCCCACGGACGTCGCCGGCCGTTGTCCCGGCGCAAACACAATGAATGCCGTGTCACTTGGCGGCGCGAGCAAATTGGCGACATTCACCCCCAACGCCCGCGACAGCCGATGCGCGCTGCTCAGCGACGGCATCACCAGCCCGTTGACGATGCGCGAAATCAGGCTTTCCGGACACCCGGCCGCTGCCGCAAGCTCGTGCAGTCGCAGCCGCTTCAGCTTGCGATAGGCACCCAGCCGCTTCCCAATCGTCTCCTGCGCCGGTTCACCGTCAGCGCTTCCCCGTGGAGGACCAGCCGATGTCAGCACGTCAAAGTTTCGAAGTTCCGAACTTCGCCCTGCAGGGCGGCGAAATGCTGCCCGTTGCTCGCCTCGTCTATCGCACGTTGGGCAACCTCTCGCCATCGCGGGACAACGCCGTGCTCATCCCGTCCTGGTACTCCGGCACGGACCGCGAAGCAGAGATTTGCTTTACCGGCGCCGGACGCGCGATCGACCCATCCAGGCACTTCATCATCTTCACCAACCTGCTCTCCGGCGGCGTCTCCAGTTCGCCCTCCAACACGCCTGCACCGTACGACGCCGCTCGCTTCCCGCGTGTGACCCTCTACGATAACGTCCGTCTGCAGCACCGGCTCATCACCGAGCAGATCGGCATCCGGCACCTGCTTCTCGTGGCCGGCTGGTCAATGGGTGGATGCCAGGCCTATCAATGGGGTGCTCAGTACCCCGACATGATGGACGCCATCGCGCCGTTGTGCTGTTCCGCCCGGACCGCGCATTTCAACAAGATCTTCCTGCTCTCCCTTCGCCGTGCCCTGGAACTCGACCCGGACTTCGAGGACGGGTTTTATCGCCGCCCACCGATCAAGGGGCTCCGCGCATTTGCCACCATCTATGCCGGTTGGGGTTTCTCCGAACCGTTCTTTCGCACTGAATCCTTCCGCCAGTTTGGCGCGACGACAGCCGCGGAGTTTTCGGAGCGCTTCTGGGAGGCCGGCTTCATCCACCACGACGCGAATGACCTTCTCAGCCTGTTGCGTTGCTGGGATGACGGCGATATCAGCGCCAACCCGCTTTACAAGGGCGACATCGGCCGCGCGCTCGCCGCCATAAGGGCCCGCGCCATCGTCATGCCCGGCGAACACGACAGCTACTTCCCGCCGGCCGACTCGGAGGAAGAAGTCCGGCGCATGCCAAATGCCGAATGCCGCGTCATCCCTTCCATCTGGGGTCACATGACGCTGTGGAACCCCGAGGACCGCCCGTTCATCGACAAGGCCCTCGCCGAGTTGCTGTCATGACGAAATCCGGAGCGGACCACCTCAACAGCCTCGATGACGGGCGCTGCGTGCTGATCGACGGCGCACAGGTTCCCTGCGTGACCACCGATCCAGGCTTTCGCAACGCTGCTCGCTCGGTTGCGTCGCTCTACGACTTTCAGTCCGCGCCCGAAAATGTCGAGCGCATGACATTTGCAGTCCCCGGCACGGGGCGACGCGTCAATCGTGCCTGGCAACTCCCTACCAGCTACGCCGAACTCGTCCAGCGGCGCGAAGCCCTTGTCGCCTGGGCGGAGCTGCATCACGGCTTCATGGGCCGTTCGCCCGACCATGTAGCCTCGACGCTGGGCGCGATGTTCATGGGCCAGCACATCTATGCAGCCCACGCCGGTGGTCGGCCGAACGCCGTCCGCGATTACTACGAATACGCCCGCGACAACGATCTCTACGTCACCTACGTCGTCATCGATCCGCAGGGCGACCGCTCCAAGTCCACGACCCAGGGCGCCAACGCCGGTGTCGCCGTCGCTATCGTGGACGAGGACAGCGAAGGGATCACTATCCGTGGCGCCAAGATGCTCGGCACTGGCGCCGCTCTTTCAAACGAACTGATGGTCACCACCCTGCGTCCACTGAACCCGGAAGACTCGCATCTCGCCTTCACCGTTGTCGTCCCGATCGGGCTCAAGGGCCTCAAGCTTCTGTCGCGCCGGTCCTATGAACAGTCCGCGACATCGGAATTCGACTATCCGCTGTCCTCGCGTTATGATGAAAATGACGCGCTGATCTATTTCGACGACTGCAAGGTTCCCTGGGAACGCGTCTTCGTTCATCGCGATCCGATCGCTCAACTTGCGCAGTGGCACGAAACGCCGGCTCACTCCTATCAGAACTATCAGAGCGCCATCCGCCTGATGGTGAAGCTGCGCTTCCTCCTGGGCCTCGCCCGCCGCATTGCCGAAACCAATGGAACGACCGCCTTTCCATCCGTCATGCAGACCCTCGGCGAACTCGCCGCCGACGCCGCGATGATCGAGGCGTTCGTCTTCGGAATGGAGGCGAAAGGCCAGCAGTATGGCCCCTACTTCGTCCCCGATCGCGGCCTTCTGTATGCCGCACAGGTTCAGGCTCAGCGCCTCTATCCGCGCATGGTCACCGCCATCCGCGAACTCGCAGGTGGCGGGCTCATCATGTTGCCGTCCTCTGTCGCCGACCTCGTCAACCCTGACATCGCTCGCCTGATCTGGAGAACGCAGCATGGCGCAATCGGGAGCGGGATGGACCGGGTGAAACTGATGAAGCTCGCCTGGGACGCACTTGGCTCGGAATTCGGCTCCCGTCACCTGCAGTACGAAATGTTCTACTCCGGCCCTCGGACCACCACTGCGGGGATGGCCCACCGGACCTGCAACTGGTCCGCTGCCGAAGCGGGCGTCGATGCCATGCTTGCCGGATTCGACGTGCCGACACTGTGATCGGTGTTCGGCCGATAGCGTCGTCAAGTGATGGTACGGTGATTGCTTGCGGTCGGGCGGACGGTACAGGGGGAACCCAATGTCGCTGCGATGCGAAGAAGCTCAGCCCGCCCGCGCATCCCTCCCCACGCTGCACGAACTTCGGGCGACGCCCGGAACATGTCACTGGGGCTATTTCAGCGCCGCCCTGGCCCCCGCGCTCCGCGTCTCCAGCGGTGACCTCGTCCGCGCCGAAGCCATCACCCATCACGCAGGAGATGCCCCCGAGCTGATGATGGACGGTGCCATCACCGCACTCTTCAACGGCATTCCCGAAAGCGACCGCCGACCCGGAGTCCACATCCTGACCGGCCCGATCTGGGTCGAGGGTGCTCGCCCCGGCGACATGCTGGAGGTCCGCTACCTGCAGATGACGCCGCGCCTGCGCTACGGCTCCAACCTCGCGGCACATTGGGGTCATCTCTACCAGGAGATGGGCGAAAAGGAGCATGTCACCATCTACCGAATGAACAATTCAACCCAGACCGCCGAGGCCGTATTCGCCTACGATTTTCCTGGCAAATACGTGGTACCTGGCACCGTCACGCAGGAGCGGGACTGCTGCCGCCAGCCCGCCTTGCGGGGGATCCGCGTTCCCGTCCGCCCACATCTTGGTACCGCCGGCGTCGCCCCCGATCAGCCCGGCCGTGTCAGCTCGATCCCACCAGGGTCGCATGGCGGCAACATCGACAATTGGCGCATCGGCGCGGGTGCGACCATGTTCTACCCAATCCAGGTGGACGGCGCGCTGTTCTCGATCGGGGATCCGCACATCTCTCAAGGCGACGGCGAGATCAGTGGCACCGCCATCGAAGCATCGCTGGACGTCGTTTTCCAGGTCATCGTGCGTCGCGACTTCAAATTCCCGTCGCCGCTCCTGAAGACGCCCCGCCATCTCATGACCCATGGCTTCGATCAGGACCTCGACAAGGCCATGCGCAATGCGAGCCTCGACATGCTCCTCCTTCTCACCGAGCATTACGGCCTTAGCCGGGACGACGCCTACTCACTGATGAGCGTCGCAGTGGATTTCAGCGTCACTCAGGTCGTGGACGGTTGCCAGGGCGTCCACGCCCGCATTTGTCAGCAGGTATTTCCACCGAACGATTGATGGCGAGTTCCGATACGGGGCTTTGGACGGCCGGAGCCTGACACCCGGGCCTGCGCCCGCTACCCACACGATCTGGTCGGGCAGCCAACCAACGAGCCGCCCGACTGAATCTCGCTTTCTCGATCGAATATGACCACCGCGTCGGCTTTAGGGCGTCGGCGCGCGCGCTGCCATCGTTGTCGTGATGCCGATGCCGAAATCGACCGGACCGATGCGTGAGAGACAACAATGGGCAACGATTGCCGATCATCGCGGACCGTCTCGCCAACGCCGGGAGCTTGGGGCTGGCATGGCCGTCAATTCTGGATTTTTACGTCGAACGTTGCGGCAGGCTCGCGAACTCGCTGGCTCGCATCGAGGAGGCCGGCATCAGAGGAGCGCCGGACGCATGGCCCATCCGGGTCCGAGTCTGGACACTCGAAATCAAAGAAAGGGGATTCCGGCCGCGGATGCGATCATCCGATCCAGGCAACCCGCTAAACCCTCTGATCCCCAGGGAAACGGAG
>JASHQG010000633.1 GCA_030037665.1 Acetobacteraceae bacterium | reverse complement strand
CGATGTCGGGCGCCTCCCGGGCCAGCCAGTCACGGCCTTCGCGTTCGAGCGCGGCAAAAGTTTCGCCGATGAGATCGGGGCTGGGCGCCATGCCGTGTACCGTGCGCACGACATCGTAGAGCAGGTCGGAAACGAGGCCGCCGAAGGCGCAAAACACCGACGAGACACGCGGGATGATGATGTGGCCGACGCCGATCTCGCGCGCGAGCAGCGGGCCGTGGATCGCACCAGCGCCGCCAAAAACCATCAGCGTGAGCTCCCGCGGCTCGAGGCCGAGGCGGGCTATGAAGGGGAGCGCGTTGGCGAGCATGTTCGAGGTTGCGACGTCGATCACGGCCTCAGCAGCGCGCGTGATATCTCTGCCGAGAGCGGTCGCGATCGGACGCATGGCCTCTTCGGCGTGATTGCGGTGGAGGTGAAGCCCGCCGGCGAGCGGCGCGTCCTCGGCGAGATACCCGCACAGGAGATAGGCGTCCGAAACGGTGGGAAGAGTGCCGCCGGCGCCGTAGCAGGCGGGGCCGGGTACGGCGCCGGCCGAGCGCGGTCCCACTTTCAGAACCGATCCATCGAGCCAGGCAAGCGAACCGCCACCAGCGCCGATCGCCTCGATCGTTGTGACGGGAATCATCAGCGGGAAGTCGCCCACACGGCCATCGTGCGAGATCGTCGCCTGACCGTTATGGATCAGCGAGATGTCGGTGCTGGTGCCGCCCATGTCCATGGTCAGAAGGGAGCGCTGGCCTAACATCCGGCCGAGCTCGGCAGCCGCAGTAACACCGGCGGCAGGGCCTGAGAGCAGCGTGTGGATCGGCATGCGCGCAGCTTCGGCGGCACCCATGACGCCACCGTTCGACTTTGTGACGAGCAGGCGCGCCCGGGGAAGTGCTGCGGTCAGGTAGCCTTCGAGCTCGGCGAGGTAACCGGCCATCGCACGACGGGCATAGGCGTTGAGCAGGGCGGCGGTGGCGCGCTCGTATTCCTGGGCCGCTGGCCAAACCTCATGCGAGAGCACGAGGTCTATGCCGGGGATAACCGCGCGGACGGCGGCTGCGGCGGCCTGCTCGTGCACCGGGTTGCGATACGCATGGAGGAAGCAGATCACAATCGCTTCCGCACCCGCCGCGAGGGCGGCGCGCGCGCCGGCGACCGCATCCTCTGCGCAGAGCGCGGTATCGACGCTGCCGTCCGCGCGCAGACGCTCGCGCACTTCGAAGACGAGGCGGCGGGGGATCAGTGGGCTGGGACGGCTGCTGAAGAGATCGACCGGACGGTCGAAGCGGAGCCGGGCGATTGACAGGATGTCTCGGAAACCCGCGGTAACCATCAGGGCAAGTGATGGGCCGCTCCGTTCGATGACCGCGTTCGTGCTGACAGTCGTGCCGTGGACGATGATCGCAGCCTCGTCGCGGCCGATACGGCCCGAGGAGAGAAGTTGCGTGAGGCCCTGCTTCACACCCTCGGCGAAGCACGGCGGTGTCGAAGGAACCTTGAAGATCTCGACCGACGCATAGCCGGATTCGTCGCCGTCCCACAGCGCGAAGTCGGTGAAGGTGCCGCCGATATCGATGCCGATACGGAGCATGTCAGTCAAGCGACCTGCCGCGCGTCTCCGGCACGGTTGTAAAGACGATGATCGAGATGGCGCAGATGGCGGAAATGTAGGCGGGCATGCCCCACCTGATATCTGCCTTGATGAAGGCGGTCGCAATTAAGGGTGCAGTGCCGCCAAAGATCGCCGAGCAGATTGCGTAGGGAAGGCCGATGCCGGAGGTGCGCACGCGCGTCGGGAAGACCTCGCAAAGGACGGGTGGCAAAACCGCGTTACTCATCGAGATGAACAGAATGCCGATCACGTCCACAAACAGGAAGGAGCCGAAGCTCGCGTGGTGAAGGGTGTTGATGAGGGGGAAGGAGAAGAGAAGGAAGCCGCCGACGGCGCCGTAGAGCAGCGGCTTGCGGCCGATGCGATCCGAGAGCGCGGCGAATGCGGGAACGGCCACGCAGTAGATGGCCATCGCGATGGTGCTGGCGCCCAACCCTTCAGCGAGCGGAAGGCCACTGGCAAGATGGGCGTAAGTCGGGAGGAAGACGGTCCAGGTATAGAACTGCACGGTGCCCATCTGCAGGACGAACACGAAGAGAGTCTCCTTGGGGAACTCCCGAATCGCATCGATGAGCGGGTGGCGCGAGAGCTCGCGGCGGCGCTCGATTGCCGTAAAGTGCGGCGTCTCAGGCAAGCCGAGCCGGAGCCAGAGGCCATAGCCGGCGCCGAGCGCGCCGATGAGGAAGGGGATACGCCAGCCCCAGACATCGAGCGCCGGGTGGGGAATGTATTTGGTGGTGAGGGCGGAGACCGCCGTTGCGATCAGGATGGCGAGGCCGATGCTGATCATCTGTGAGGAGCTAACAAGCGCGCGGCGGTCGGACGGTGCGTGCTCGACGAGGAAAACCGAGGAACCCTGGAACTCTCCGCCGGCGGAGAAGCCCTGCAGGAGCCGGGCGAGCAGAAGAATGAGGGGCGCGGCCAGCCCGATCAGGCGGTAGGGCGGCAAGATGCCGACCACAAGGCTGCCCAAGCCCATGAGGGTGATGCAGAGAGAAAGCATGCGGCGCCGTCCGTGGCGGTCGGCGTAGGGCGAGAGAGCGATCGCGCCGACAGGGCGCATGAGGAAGCCGAGCGCAAAGGTCGCGAGCACCGCGAGCAGGGCCACGGTCTGATTGCCGGAGGGGAAGAACTGAGCGGCGAAGGCGGCGGAGAGCAGACCGTAGATAGTCCAGTCGTACCACTCGATCAGGTTGCCGAAGGCGCCACCGACGATGGTGGCATGCGTGCGATGTGCCGCCAGGCCGGGGCTGCTGATCTCAGACATGGCAATCCCTTCAGGCCGCTCCGAGGGCGGCTTGCGCGCGTGGGTGGGAGACGCATCCTCCTCATGTGTCCGCACGCGCCGGTCCGGTCCGGCTGGTTCTGCCGGGTCGATCGCAGCGGCGCGCCGAAACGCCAGCATCGCGTACGGTGCAAGTCAAGCGAACGGGTGGCATAGGGCGCTCATGCAGCACCGCATGTCTGCTTTGGCCGGAGATTCACCCATGACGGATTAGCGGTCAGGCCACGTCGCAGCGGCGATCCAGAAAATCCAGTCAAGGAACTGACCGATCCCCCCTTGTACTAACCCGTGGTCTATCACGACACCGTGCTAAATGGGCTCCAGAACGGCCAGTCCGATATTACGGACAGCATCGGCACATAGGGATCATCGGCCGTGCTCTTATGAAGCACATCTTTATGTTCTCCTCGTTCCGCACGAATTTCGGCGCGCCCTCACCCGCTGGTTCCATCGCCTGCCCACCCATCACAAAAGCCGCGGGCTCGGTGCAGAACCGCGCCACTGCACGCACGCCTGTCACGTTCACAAGGTTCGGCAGGCGCTCGCGTCGTCGGTCTCGCTGAACCGTGCCTGTTGCTCGGGCGACTGGCCCACCCCGTTTCGATCAGATAAGGGCACGTGCGATACCGGAGGGTCCCCACGACGCGCGTGTAAGATCACGCGTACCGGAAAAGGCAAGCGGGGCGGACCGAACACCTCTGTCGGATGCGTGCCCGAGAGAACGGTGCTTGGGAGATCTTCCCGTCCGTCGCATATTCGGGGCACGGCGCGTCATGCGAACGTCCTCCCATTCGCGCACGCGTGCGTTACGTTCAGCGGAACGATCCTGAAAGGGACCGAGAATGTCAGAGCACACAGCCCGCCTTGCCGTGCTGATCGATGCAGATAACGCATCGGTCAACGCCATCGGAGATATTTTGGCAGAGATATCAAAGCTCGGCACCGCTTCCGTCAAGCGTGCCTACGCCGACTTCACATCGAGCAATCTCCAAAGCTGGGCTAAGATCCTAGCCGAGCACGCAATCCAACCAATCCAGCAATACCGCAATACGGTCGGCAAGAACGCGAGTGACGCCGCCCTTATCATCGACGCGATGGACCTGCTACACACGCGACATCTGGACGGGTTCTGCCTCGTTTCGAGCGACAGCGATTTCACCCGTCTAGCCACGCGCATCAAGGAAGATGGCCTGCCCGTCTACGGGTTCGGTGAACAGAAGACGCCGAACTCGTTCGTCAAAGCGTGCAGCCGGTTCTTCTACACTGAGATCTTTAAGCCGAAGCCGCCGCCACCAGCCGTGGAAAAGCCGGCCGTTGACGGACAGATCGCGAAGGGCACCCGGGCAAAGTCCGGTGCAATCAGCAGACCGGCGCTGGCGGAAGCGACGCCTCTGCTGAATCTCGCGACTGACACGGAGTTCCAGGCGGCACTCGAACAAGCAATCGACGCGGCTACTCCGACTGGTGAGCCCCGTGCCAATTTGGGCGCTGTCGGACTCCATCTGCAAAAGTTGTTACCAGAGTTCGATTCACGCAATTACGGCTTTATGAAGCTAAGCGACTTGTTGTCGACAATACGTACAGTGAAACTGACCTGGGATGGCAAACCGCCGAGAGTGTTCGTCGAAAGGTTGTAACACCGCCTGGCATCGCCGGGCGCAGCCCGTTCAACATCAGCTGCCATTCGGCGCGTGGCGGCCCGCTCGCTACGGCTTGCTCCACCCGCAGGAGGCTGCTGTCGCGTTGCCGGCAATTTACAGAGAAGCGGCCGTTCGTCCATTTGTTGTCGTTGATTGGGAGACAATTTTGCTCGGGCGAATCTCGATTTCACCGCAGAATTTGAGGCGCTACGTGACAATCAGGGGAGCGCCCCCGCGCCAAACCGCCAACCAGACGAGCCTGTCTTCGGTGCCGTCGTCCAGTATCGAGGTCTGAGCTTACAGCAATGTTGAACCAGACATTCTCATCATTTTCGGCAACGCGATAGCCTGCGCGGCATCGAGCGGTAACAAATGTTTGTGTCGTTTGCGCGTGCCGTACGGATCAATTGCGAGGCGGTCCGCCGACCAGAGTCAGGGCGATACTGATCTTTAGGCACGACGTCGTCGTTGTCCCACGTCGGAATGGCGCCTATCGTCTGGCCCGCGGCGGACGGCACGGCAATAGCCGGTCATTCTTCGCTAGAGGCTCTGGGAGAGAAGGAAAGCACAAATGTACGAGCAAGATCTGCGTGGTCTCATCGAAAACGTGCGCCGTGGGAGCCTGTCGCGTCGTGCGTTTACCCGGACGATGATTGCTTTGGGCCTGACAGCACCGATGGCAACCCAGATGCTAACATATTCTGGCATCGCGTTGGCAGCGGAACAGCCAGTATACAAGCCAACCAAGCGCGGTGGCGGCGGCACTTTGAAAGTGCTGTGGTGGGAGGCGCCGACGCTTCTAAATCCGCACTTCGCCGTGGGCACGAAGGACCAGGACGCCTCGCGTCTGTTCTATGAGCCGCTGGCCGGCTGGAACGCCGCCGGAGACCTCGTACCGGTGCTGGCTGCCGAAATCCCCACACTCGACAATGGTGGCCTGAGCGAGGACGGTCGGTCGGTGACCTGGAAGCTCAAGCAGGGGGTAAGCTGGCACGACGGTAAACCGTTCAGTGCCGACGACTGCATTTTCAACTGGCGATACGCCGCCGACCCGGCGACCGCCGCAACGACCATCGGCAGCTACCAGGACATCAAGGTTGTCAAACTCGATGACCAAAAGATCCGCGTGGAATTTGCACATCCGACGCCATTCTGGGCCGATGCCTTCGTGGGCACTCAGGGCATGATCATTCCCAAGCACATTTTTGAGGCCTACGCGGGGGGCAAGTCTCGCAATGCACCGGCAAATCTGGCACCGGTCGGTACCGGCCCGTACATATTCTCCAGTTTTACGCCCGGAGACCTGGTGCTTGGAAAACTCAACCCGAACTACCACATCGCGAACCGCCCGCACTTCGACGCTATCGAAATGAAAGGCGGCGGCGACGCTGTTTCAGCCGCGCGTGCTGTCTTGCAGACTGGCGAGTACGACTTCGGCTGGAACATGCAGGTGGAGGACGAGATCCTGAGGCGACTTGAGGCCGGTGGCAAAGGTCACGTCGTGATCATCCCGGCCGGCGGCGTCGAGCATATCCAGCTCAACAACACCGATCCTTGGACCACAGTCGACGACGAACGGTCCAGTATCAACAGCAGGCACCCATTCCTGACCGATCCCGCTGTGAGGAATGCCCTGAATTTGCTGGTGGACCGCCTGGCGGTGCACAAGTTCATCTACGGTCGGACCGGGTTCGACACAGCGAACTTCATCAATGCACCCGACAAGTTCGTGTCGAACGATACGCGCTACGAATTCAACATCGAGAAGGCTAATAAGCTGCTGGAGGAGGGCGGCTGGAAGCCGGGTGCCGATGGCATTCGTGAGAAGGACGGCGTGAAATTGCAGGCAGTTTACCAGACCTCGATCAATGCACCGCGCCAAAAGACCCAGGAGATCGTCAAGCAGGCCTGCCAGAAGGCCGGCATCTCGATCGAAATCAAATCCGTTGTGGCTTCGGTGTACTTCTCCTCGGATGTGTCGAATCCAGACACCTACCGGCACTTTTCGACCGACTTGCAGATGTACACGACCACGATGCAGCAACCGGACCCCGGCGTGTTCATGCGGCAGTTCCTGTCGAGCGAGATTGCAAGCAAGGCAAACAAGTACCAAGGCCGGAACGTTGTCCGCTGGCAGAATCCGGAATACGACCGATTGTTCTCCCGAAGCGAACTCGAACTTGATCCGGTCAAGCGAGCAGCAATGTTCATGACACTGAACGACATGCTGACTAAGGAGGTAGTGGTGATCCCTGTGGTGACGCGACCGGGCGTGAGTGCCGTCGCTAACAGACTGCATGCTCCATTGAGTGGCTGGGACACAAACACGTACGCGATCCAGGACTGGTATCGCGACGCCTAACCGATTTGAACAACTGGCGTCCTCCCCCATGCCGGCAGCTGCACGCCGATCAGCGACTGGACCGATCGCGGTCAGCATTTCTCGCTGGGTTAGAACCGGTCTGGCCGGTAGGGGGCGGGATCCAGAAACCCCGTTTCCCCGGACATCATCTCGGCCAACAGCCGCCCGGTGGACGGGCCGAGCGTCAGACCTTGATGGGCATGGCCAAAGGCGCACCACAGACAATCCTCGGTTGGCGCGCGGCCAATCACAGGCAGCATATCGGGCAGTGCCGGACGAACGCCCATCCACGGTGCCGCATCGAGACGGCGATCGAGCGGCAGCAGAGCACGTGCCACAGGCTCAGCGCGTTCCAACTGCACCGGGCTCGGCGGCGCATTGGTTCGGGCAAACTCAACGCCGGTCGTGAGGCGTATTCCCCGACGCATCGGCACCAGCGCGAAGCCCGTGTCGGCATCGACCAGCGGGCGATTCAGTACGGCGTTCCCCCGCAAATCGTAATGCATGTGGTAACCCCGCTTGCCAAACAGCGGCGGTGCATATCCGAATTGCCGCGTCACCTCCGTTGACGCTGCCCCCAGCGCCACCACCGCCTGCGCTGCCTCAATCGGTCCGTCTGTGGTCGCGAGCCGCCAGCCGGATGTACTCCGTCGCATACTGCGCGCATCGCCGGTCGCGATCACGCCGCCCTCGCGGGTGAACAGGCGTGCATAGGCGAGCGTCAAAGCGTGCGGATCGCTGACCGCGTAGGGATCCGTCCAATGGATCGCGCCCAGCTTTTCGGCCAGCAGGTGCGGCTCTGCCTGAGCGAGAGCGGCGCCGTCGAGCACGACAGAGTTGACGCCGAACTCGCGCTGCGCGGCCGCCGCCTTCGACATCGCACGTTCGAGACCAGCCGCCGTGCCGTACACCTGCAGCCAGCCGATCGGACGCAGCAAATCCGTCGCTCCCGCTTCACGCGCCACTGCCATGTGCTCGTCAAGGCAGGTTGCGACCAAGCTCGACTGGCCGAGCACCGCGCGTGCATAGCGCTTCGGCGCCGAGTGCCACCAATACCGCAGCAACGGTGCGGCAAGGCGGGTCAGCGCTAAGGGATGATAGGCCACGTCGACCGCACGGTTGCGCGCGATGCGCAACAGTTCGGCGAGCGCCCGCGGAAACGGATGCGGATAGACCGCTTCGCGCTGGATCAGTCCGCCATTGCCGAACGACGCACCCTCGCCGGGTCCCTGACGATCCACCAGCACGACATCCCAGCCGCGCCGGCGCAGGTGCAGCGCCACCGAGACGCCGACCATGCCAGCGCCGAGTACCAGAGCCGTTCTTGCCATCCGTCACACCGCCGCGCCGTGTCCCCTCGGAAGCACTAAACGACGTGCCCGACAGATCAACAAGAACGCGACGCCAGGCATCGGCGCGATCTTGCCCTCGGTGCCGGCGCAATCGGCGAGTCTGCCAGCCGGCGACGGGGCCCGACGGCGGGAGCCCAAGCGTCGTGGATTGAAAGCGGCTCGTGCTGCCCCCGACTGTCGACGCGGGTGCTCCGTCAAGGAGGAAACCCTGTCCCACATGTCCGGCCAACAGCCGGCGCTGGTAACCGGCGTGCCTTGGTCCCGCGGAACCTCACTACCCATGGCACGACGATCGTCGCATTCGCCCTGGCAGCGGGAGTAATCCCGGTGAGCCCGGAGACCCGGGGCGCCGAACTCGCCTGTTTCCATTGCCCTGCAACGGCGTCTCCGGGAGAGTCTTGTCACGGTCCGGGGCTCAGCCGGGTAAAGCACGAACCCCGATTGACGGCCATCGGGCGGTTATGCGACGCGGAATCGGCGCACTGCCTCCTCGTCGAGTGTCAGGCCCAGCCCGGGCGCGCTAGGTGCCAACAGATTGCCATCCTTGAGCGTCGGCATTGATCGCAGAATGCGCTCCGACCGCGGCACGTATTCCACCAAATGGCCATTTGGAATCGCAGCCACGAGATGGACGTGGAGCTCTGGCAGCACGTGTCCGCAGATCCGAACGTTGCTTGTCAGCGCCAGGCTCGCGACATGCCGCCATGGCGTGACGCCGCCGATGCGCGCGAGGTCGATGATGCCAACACCCGCCGCGCGCGCTGCGAACAGTTGGGAGAACTCCCCGATTGTATACAAATGCTCACCGGTCGCAATTGGTACGTGCAGCACGTTGGCTAGGCGGGACATGCCAGTCACGTCCTGATGGTCGATCGGATCCTCCAGCCAATGGATCCCAGCATCCTGTAACGCCCGCCCAGCCTGCAACGCCTGATTTGTCTCCCAGGTCTCGGTCGCATCCACCATGATACGCACACCGTCGCCGGCTACCTCGCGCACCGCCGCCACGCGGCGGACTTCTCCCTGCGGGGTCTCCTCATTGCCTATGCGCAGTTTCATTGCCCTGAAGCCGTCCGCAATGTGTTTCTGCGCAGATGTCGCTAATTCATCCAGAGACAGATTGTACCACAGATTGTCGCTGGCATAAGCCGGAACCCGATCGCGAGATCCACCGAGCAGCCGGTACAACGGCTGATGAGCGGCCTTCGCCGCCGCATCCCATATCGCGATATCAAGCGGTGCGATCGCGCAATTAACGAAGCCACCCGGTCCCACCCATTTCGCCGCCTGTGTCAGCTTCTTCCACGCCGCTTCAGGCTCGAACACATGCATACCGTTGAGCAGATCGGCGAGTTCCCGTGTCGCATCCGCGAGCGGCTTCACTAACGCTGCGTTGAGTATGACCACGTAGCCGAAACCTTCGACATTATCGTCGGTGACAATGCGTGCAAGAACGTGCCAATAATCTCTGATCTCCCTGCCGGCCGCCATGTATGGCTGGACCGATGGCACCCTCAGAAGATCCACGGTAACGGAAGCCACGCGCATCACCATCCTCCCGTTGACACAACTCCCAGAGATTAGTGATCCTCACATCGTCGATTTCTCGGTAGCAAAATCCGTTGCACTCAGGCAGTCGCCCCGTGTGATGCTGCCACAGGCAGCATCACACGCCGTGTCACCGCTCGCGATGCGCCGGTGGGGCGCGGGGCAGCCTGTTTGACGGCGACGAGCTTCGGGGTCGCCTTCGGGGGTCGCCGCAAGGTGTCGTCTTCCTGTCTTCGTCTTCCTGTCCTGTTGCCGATATTCGTGATACGCGCTGATAATGATTTGGCGAACGGGTAGAGGCAAGCATTGGCGGTCTACCAAACACTCTTATGACAAGCGCGGTGAGCTTCACCAGCACACAGGCAATTGAGATGAATGAGATCAGGCACAAGGACCACGGCGGGTTGCAGGATCCCTGGCGTCTCCGACGCGCCGGCCCGGATGACGTCGATGGTCTGCATGCCCTGGCGTGCCTACCTCCCGTGTTTCGCTACCTGTTCGACGGCGCCGCACCGCCCCGCGAGTTCATTGCGCAGCGGGTTGCGCAGAGCGTCGGCAGACCGGCGGCGACCGGCCTCGGGATGTGGATACTCGAAGGTCCGACCGGTCAGCAGGCTGGTTGCGTCGAACTACGACCCCACGCCGCTCCGCGGTCAGCAGAACTCACATACCTGTTGGAGCCCGACCACCGGGGACGGGGATTGGCCGTGCGCATGGCCTGGACGGCGATCGTCCATGTGTTTCGGTCGGCGCACATCGACGCGGTCATCGCCGGCGCCGATCACCCCAACGTCGCATCCTTCGCGGTCATCAGCCGTCTCGGCATGCGCTTTCGTAAAGAGGTCCAGTATCCGCTCGGTGCCGGTGCGGAATACGTCCTACACCGGGACGATCCGGGCCCCACACCGGTGCCGGTGTTGTTGCCTCTGGCGTGACAACGGCCTCCCTCGGTGGGTCGGTTGTCTCCGCGCGAGCTGCAGTTTCCGACACCGGGTCGTCCCTGGGCAGCATTGCGGCAGCGCGCTCGCGGGCCTCGTCTCAAGTGTCACCTGTTCAACATAGGTCATGGCGGCCTCGAGCTCTCTCCGGGCATTCGGCGATCGGCTTCACGAGGTGCATGAGGCAATCCAGGCGCTCGCGGCATCATTACTGACGGACCAACCTAACCGCATCGACCTTCGGCGGGACGAACGGTTCGGGCCCAATGGGCCGGCGCCGGGGGTTAGCGGGCGAAGGGCGAATCGCGGATTGAACGGATCCAGTTAGTGCGCGCTTGATGGCGTTTTCCAGTTTATTCGTGGTTCCACTGCTGTCGATGTTTCTGCCGCTGCAGAGGAAGATGGTCGCGGGGTTGACGGCGGGGGCCTTGAAGTGAAGAACCACGCGTGGTCCGTGCCGGCATCGTCCACCCCCCTGCACGGCCAGAAAACGTCACGGCCCGCGGCGCGTCCTCCAGGCGACGACGCTGAGCGGGTCAAACCCGCCCGACGCGGCGCTCAGTCGGAAGCTCGGAGATGTCCTGCCTGCGTGGGAAAGTCGCTCGAACATGCAGTGGACTGTCGATTTCGGCCCGCTCCCCCGGGCCGGAAAGCCACGCCATGTCTGTGCCATTTCAAGGTCGCATGCGCAGCAGATAACGACGGCCCGACCGTCGCTCCCTGACGGATGGAGGATACAATGCCAACGAGAACCGGTGGATGCCTGTGCGGCGCAGTACGCTACGAGTCCGGTGGTGAGCCGCGATTCTCGTTGCTGTGCCACTGCCGGGACTGCCAGCGTCAGAGCGGCGCCCCTCACATTGCAGCCGTGCGCATGTCCGCAGCCGATTTTCGGATCATGCGGGGCACCCCGAGGCACTATGTGACTAAATCCGATTCCGGGAATGAAGTGACACGAGCCTTTTGCGGCAGCTGCGGTACGGCACTCTACGTCCAGGTCTCGACGCGGCTCGACATCGTTGGCGTGAGAGTCTGCACGCTGGACGACCCAACCTGGTTCCGACCTGAGGCGCACGTCTTCGCAAAAAGCGCCCAGCCGTGGGATTGTCTCGACCCTGCGGTACCTCGGTTCGAGACCTATCCGGTCGGCAAGTCATATTGAGCGGCGCCTGGCTGGCTCCAGGCAGTGGATACCGGCGCAGAAGTGTCGGGTGCGGTCAGGCATTTGAACGGTTGCTGGTCGGGGTGAGCATGACGTTCGTCGCGGTACCGTCGCTGGCCAGCGTGACGCGGATCTGCCGCACGCGGACCGGCGTGCGGCTGAAATGCCGGTTTCGGCGGTTCCCTCGAGAGACAGGGCCAGGTGGCGAAGGTCGATTCGATACGGGAGGATGAGCATGAAAGTGAGTGCCATGATTCGCTTCGCACCGGCAGCGGGGCCGCATGACCGTTTGCTTGACCGCGCGGCCGATTACGCGCGCCGCATCGAGGCGCGTGGCTTCCCCGGCATCTGGGTCGGCGACTCGCTTGGCCGCGGCCGACCGACGCTGGATCCCTTGATCGAACTTTCGGTCCTCGCCGCAGTAACCCAGAAGGTCGAACTGGGCATCTCGGTGTTGCAGATCCCCTTGCGCCATCCCATCGAACTCGCTCACCGTGTTCAATCCGTTCAGGCACTGTCAGGCAACCGCCTGTACCTTGGCGTCGGCAGCGGCTCCACCCGGGCGGATTTCGAGTTGCTCGGTTACGACTTTGACCACCGGTTCGGGACTATGAAGCGTTCGCTGGAAACCATGCGGCGCACCTGGCGCGGCGAGGCGGTCAATGCTGGCGGAACATTTTCGCTGTGGCCGGGGTGCGAGGGGGGGCCGCCGATCCTGATGGGCGCCTGGCGGAGTCCGCGCTGGATCACTTTCGCCGCGCAGGAGTGTCAGGGTTGGACACCATCAGGACGCTTCAGTAACTGGGACGACTTGGAATACGGCATACGGGTCTATCGCGACGCCGGGGGCACCAATGCCGTGCTTGCCAACGTGGCCGTCGACTTCGACAACCGCTCCGAGACCGCCCCCCTTGCCGAGCTGGCCCCATGTTCCTTGGTTTGCCCGCTGGACGAAGCACGCCGGCGCTTGAAGCGACTGGAGCAACTGGGCTTCGACGAGGTGTTGCTGGTGTCCCACTCGAGTGTGCTGGAGGATATCGAGCGGGCGCGCGATCTTCTTTGATCGCAGGCACGCGCCAGGACGGCGGTCCGCCTCCGGTTCAGGTTATGTTTGCAGACCTATCCCGCCTCTGCAGCGATCCATTCCTCCAGCACAGCCCGGGCTCGCTGATTCGTGACCACCTTCCAGCTGCGCGCCTGTTCGTCCGCGCTGATCAAGGCCAAGTCCTCGCGAGGTTCCGGTCCGAGCGCGAACGCCTTCTTGACCGCCGCGCGCTGGCCGATCTCCTCCATGCAGCCGTTGGGCGGGACCTTCAGGAATGCCGGCGTGAGTTGATCGCGGCTGATGTTGATCCGCTTGAACATGTAAGGCAGCCGATCGCTTCGAGTAGAATGACGGCTTTCTTACCGTTCCCAGTCGGCCAGAAATGTAGATCGACCATCGGTCGTGTCCTGCGTCAGGTGAGATCATGTGTTGTCGCAGCTGATGTCATTGCGAAGTTCGGAGCAACTTTGGTCAAATGATTCCCTCACATTGAGGCGAGAGTCAGGAGCAGAGGTCGGAACGACTGTTTCCGAGCCCTCTCCCTCATGCGGCGCGAAGCTGGAGTCGCAGTGACAGACGCGGCCGCTACGTTGCCGGCCACTCGTGCCACACGCGCCCGTCCTTCAGAGTCAGCTGCGGCAGAAACCGCTGCCGCGTGGTGACCGTCTCGCCGTCGCTGTCGCGCTTCTCGATGTTCTCGTCGCGCAGCTCGAACACCGACACATCCGCATTCGCGCCCGGCATGAGCGTCCCAACCGTTCCTTCATATCCCATGATCTTCGCCGGCACACCGCAAGCGCACCGCACCACTTCCTCCAGTGGCATGCCAAAATGCAGCAGTTTGGTCATCGTTGTGGGCAGGTACCATCCTGATTGTCGCGCTATAGTTGTCATACGCAGTGACCGACATCACGTTCGAGCGGAACCCGCGATGCCCCGATCAGGGGACCGGCCTCACGTTTCACGAGTCAGGGCATACAGCGGGTGGCATGTTGACGAGAATGAGAGGAAAGGTGCTCGTTCACGCCATTGCGGTCATCAACGCCGGCACTCGATGCCAGCTGCCCCGAGTACGGAGCGCCGATGGCATTGAATTTCATTGACATGGCGGTTACCACCCGTCGAACAGCTTGATGAAGGTGTCTCTCAGCTCCATGAGCGAGGCCTTACGATAGTGATTACACGACATGTCCGCGATTGCCGACGTTCGCCGTCTGAAGATCACCGCCTGGCCGTCGTCTTGGATGCCGAGGGGTCGAAATTTCGGAGAAAAGCGCCCCTTCGCCCACTTACTGCCATTTCATGTGAGACGATGTGGCGCGTGAAAGAGCGTAATCACGAGAAAGATCAGGACAACGCCCAGACGGCCGAGCGTAGCGCGTCGGACTCCCCCAACAGTGCGCCATCGGAGGTCGCGCGCTCGGCGCCGCCTCCACCACATCCGGCGTCGGCAGCATCAACTGCAGCACCGACCTGAAATACGCGCCATCCACGTCCTTCGCCCTGCCAAGGGCGCTGCTCGAGCGGCGCCCTCCCCCAGCATCCACATCCAGTGAATCGCTCGCACCATCGGTCAGCGTCCGACGACAGGCCGACATGGCCAGATCAACGGCGCACGGCGGCGGGATCATACGGCCGCGCGGGTGCCTCGCGTTGACGGACCGAACTGATTGGGCGTTCAGTGTCCTCGACCGGACACGGGAGGGGAATCCATGCGCGCAGCCGTCTTCCATGAGGCTCATCAGCCGATGACGATCGAGACGCTCGAGGTCGCAAAACCAGGGCCCCACGAGGTCCTGCTGAACACCGCCTACGCTGGACTGTGTCATAGCGACCTGCATTTCCTGGAGGGACTGTACCCTATCCAGACGCCAGTCGTACTCGGGCATGAATCCTCGGCAGTTGTCGAAGCAGTCGGCAGCGAGGTCAAATATGTGAAGCCGGGTGACCGGGTGATCACATGTCTCTCGGTGTTTTGCGGCACCTGCGAATATTGCACCACGGGTCGACCAAACCTGTGCTCCAATCCCGAGGTGAAGATTCCGCCGGGCAAGGCAGAGCGGTTGTTCTGGAAGGGCAAGGCGGTGGGGCAGTTTGCCAACCTGTCGTCGTTCGCCGAGCAATTGCTGGTGCATGAAAACGCCGTGGCGAAGATCGCCGACGATATTCCACTGAACGTGGCTGCGCTCGTGGGATGTGGAGTCATTACGGGTGCGGGCGCGGTGATCAACACCGCCAAGGTGCCGCCCGGATCCACCGTCGCCGTGTTTGGCTGTGGCGGTATCGGTCTATCGGCGGTTAACGGCGCCGCCATCGCTGGAGCCGATCGCATCATCGCGATTGACATGATTTCCTCGAAGCTCGACGTGGCAAAGCAGATGGGCGCCACCGACGTGATCAATGCATCCAACGTCGATCCAGTTGAAGCGATCAAGGAAATGACTAGCGGGGGCGTGGAATTCTCATTCGAGGCGGTCGGTCTGAAGCGCACGGCTGAGCAATGCTTCGAATCGCTGCGTCCCGGCGGGACCGCGACGATCATCGGCATGGTGCCGTACGGGATGAAAATAGAACTGCACGGCTTCGACTTTCTCCGCGAGCGGCGAATCCAGGGCTCGTCAATGGGTAGCAACCGGTTCCGCGTCGATATGCCGAAGCTCTTGAACGCTTGGAAAAAAGGACATCTTAAGCTCGACCACCTGATCTCCAGCCACATCAAGCTGGATGAGATCAACGAGGGCTACGCAAAACTCAAGAGCGGCGACGTGCTGCGTCAGTTGATCGATTTCGGTGTCGCGAAGTGACCGGCCCCTGGTCTGCGCGCTGACGTCGTCCGGGGTATTGGCGCGGCGGAGCCTGACGAAGGGCAGATATCCGGACGAGGCCCGACGGCTCCCCCGACCGCGGCGCCGGGGCAGGCGACGAACGGCGCGCGAACCACCGCGCGCTTTTCCGTGCCGCCGACGTTTGAGCGGCATCCATCGTGAGTGTCCGGCGAAACAGGTCGCGGACTGCCGACTCGCGCCGGAGCGCCTCCATCCGGGCTGTTCGGTTCTTCGCAAAATCGTTCGACGTTGCCGATTGACCTTGCCGCCGGGCGTTACCTCGAAATTCCTGGATTAACGGCGACGACAGCCCGGGGCCCGCCGTTGCCACCTAATCCAGGCCTCCGAGTCCGGCCGTTGGTGGCAATCCTGCGACGGTGGTGGAAAAGGATGCGACGGAGCCTGTGGCAGCGATGTACGCCATTATCATTTGACCACTTCGGTGATGCCACTTTTTTTGGTACGCCTTTGCCTGTCCGCCATCGCACGAGTCCGCCATGACCCTAACGCCGATCCGGGGCGCGCCGCCCGGCGCATCGATCCCCGATTTCCCGGTCGAGAAACCGACCACCGAACCATCACCGGCGACCGCAACGCCGACCACTGGCAATCAACGCCACTTGCCGCCGCCACGACAACCGTACGCGCCGATCGAAATTCCAGGCGACCGATTCACACTCGCGTTTAGGGTGATCCCCGAGCAACCAGCGATCTCGCGCCCAACTATGACCATCCACGTGGTTGCTCACATCAAGGGAGACGTCTCTTACACAGTCGGGCATTTGAAGATGTCAGCAAGCGACGCCAGGAGGTTCCTCACCGACCTTCGTAACCGGCAATCTCCGATCATTGCCAAGGGCGACGAGGACGGCACGGTGGAGATCGAGTGCACATTCACAGGAAGTCGACATATCTTCTCGGTCCGCACGCTCGGAGAGGGCCGCGTCATGTGCCGGGTGCTAAGTGGTGTAGAATTAGACATTGAAACCGTGGCCAGTGATCTTCTAGCCGATTTGGGTGTTTAGGTGATCGTAGCCTATTGACCTCAGCCGGTGATAAGCTGAGTCACCGCCACCAAAGAAGTACCTACCGGCATCCTGTGTCGCGTTGTCGAAGACAGCTGGAAAGGTGCTCGATCGCCCGGATTACTGCCACTACCCCCGGGATTTGTCGGCACGGGGGTTCCGGATATTGCCGCACTATCGGAAATCTGGCGGAGGCGCAGACCGCCGGCTTGCGGCGGCGAGCCCGCATCCAGGCTGGGCTATTCTTCGCGAAATCTTCCGATGTCGACAGCCAAGCTTGCAACAGCGTGCTATCTTAAAATGCCCGGATTAACGGCAAAGATAGCCCCGAGATTGGCTGATTCAGCACCGGCGCGACACCGCTTGAAGAAAGCGACGGACCGACAGAACGGCGGCTGTCCGCGACACTTCGTTACCGATAAAATCCCTCCGACCTGCCGTTTGGGTAATCACACGGTCCCGGCGGGAGACATGGGTTGCCAGTCGCAGGCTGAGGGCCAGGCGCCGCCTGCTGGTGAGACACGGGCTGCGGGGCGCAGCCTGACGCCACTAGTAGAAGCGTTAACGCCAGAAACGGAGTGAGTTTATGGTCCATTAACCGGCTCCCTTCCTCTGGTGGAATCCCGTAACGGCGTCAAAGATTGGAACGGCTGTCTAATTTACAAGGCGTGGACTTCGACAGGCCGCGCGAGGTGCTGAAACTGCCGATGACAGGAGGTGAGTTCAACGTTGTCGTGCTGACCCTTATTCGGGTCTGGCGGGATTTGCGTGCAGGTCGGACTGTGACGGGTTTGATCGGAGGACGGAGATGGCGGAGAGGTCACTGATGCCGGAGCCGGGCGGCTTGCGCGTTGGAGCCACTCGGCGGGCTGGAAGCGGTCTGGTCGTCGAGATAGAGCCTCGTGAACCTCCACAATGTCACCGCTGTGGCGCGAGATCGACATCTCGGCACAGGGCCTACATCCGGACCTCCGCGATCTTCCGATCCAGGGCGATGCCGTCACGTTGCGGGTGCATGCCGGCCGATGGTGGCGTCGTTCGTCTTCTCGTGTGCAGCGGAGCTTTGTCACTCCGCTGACAGCGTTGGCATATGCTCAGCAGCGTCGGACCCGCCAGCTCGATAAGGTGGCTTTCCTCATCGGTCATGTCCTGGGCGGCAGACCGGCGGAACGGCTCGCACGCCGGCTGGGCGTGCCAGTCAGCCGGGACGTCATACTGACCAATTTGAGGCGTGCCGCGCCGTGGAACGCAGAGAGCGGACGAATGCGCGTGGCTGGCATCGACGGATGGCGCCGCCGGCAGGGTTCCGACTTTTGCTCGATCATCGTCGATCTCGAGCGTCGGCAGGCGATCGACGTGCTGCCTGATCGCGCCGCATCGAGCGTAGCAGCCTGGATGCGAAATCACCCGGACATTGAATACGTCGTGCGCGACCGCGACGGCCTGCACGCCGAAGGCGCCACCAAGGGAGCACCTCAGCCGAAGCAGGTGGCCGGCCGCTTCCAGCTGCTTCACAACCTCCGCAAGACGATCGAGGCTGACATGGCCGGGATCCGGATGCCGACCGGCGCTGTCGGCAAGCCACCGTCCCGCATGACCGAGGCTGGCGGGAACGGCAGTCTACGCACGCGCATGGGGGGAGGAACATGCGCGGGTCAATGCCAGCTCATCGCCGAGCCCTTGCAGGGTTATCCAACACTTACCCGCGAAGAGATCCTGGAGATGGCGAAGCATTCGGCTTCGATCTGACGGTGCCGGCGTCGCCGCCGTCTACGAGCTCAGGAGAGAATTCCAGGACGCGCGGGAGTGACTGTCAATTCCGAGACCGCTTGAGGGCAGGATACCGGCTCAAAACCTGAATTTGGGACTCGCACGGCTTCAGACTCGAATTAACAGTCATGCGACACCAGCGACATTGCCGTCGTTCCGGAATAGGCTTTCGTGTTCAGCGGTGCCGAGCCCGGAGACACCTACCTGGTCGTTGTTTTCAATTGGACTGCGTCAAGCATGTCTATTGAGTTATTCCGGATGGCTCGGCGGTAAATAGGCATTGACACGGGACTTTCGTGCTATATTGCCATCGAAATGCCTAGAAGCGGCTCCATGCCGCACGACCCCAGCCAGAGACCTCTCCCGACACCCCATGCTCCGCCTTCCCCCCGCGCTGGTCCCGCTACGCCATCCCACCTTTCGGAGCCTTTGGATTGCCAGCGTCATCGCCTGGCTCGGCACCTGGCTGCAGAACACCGGCGCCGGCTGGCTGATGACCAGTCTCGCACCGCGCCCCTTGATGGTCGCCATGGTGCAGGCAGCCACGATCATGCCGGTCTTCCTTCTCGCTCTTCCTGGTGGCGCGCTTGCCGACATCGTTGACCGCCGCGTGTTCCTGCTCGGTGCGCAGATCTGGACCATTCTCGCCGCCATCACGCTAGCCAGTCTGACGCTGGCACACGCGATGAGTGCACCGCTGCTGCTGGCACTGACATTCGTTATCGGCATCGGCTCGGCGCTGACCGCTCCAGCCTGGAGCGCCATTGTCCCCGAGCTCGTTCCTCGCGACGACCTCGTACAGGCGATTGCGCTCAACGGCATCGGTTTCAACCTGACTCGAGCGATAGGCCCCGCGCTGGCCGGCTTTCTGATCCTGCTCGGTGGGACTGGCTTTGCGTTCAGTCTCTACGCTGCGTCGATCCTGGCTGTTATCGCCGCGCTGGTGGTTTGGCGCCGCAACCGACGCTTTACTGGCCTGCCGCCTGAGCACCTCCTGTCGGCGATGCGCGCTGGCGTGCGTTTCGTGCGCAATACGCCGGCGTTCCGCAACGCAATGTGGCGCACCATCGCCTATTCGCTGCCTTGCGCCGCGCCCTGGGCGCTTCTGCCGCTGATCGTGCGCCAGGAACTCGGCCTCGGCCCCGGTATGTACGGCTTCATCCTGGGCATGATGGGCGTCGGCGGCGTCACTTCGGGCATGCTGTTGCCCCTGGTGCGCGACAAACTAACGCGAGGCGGCGTTGTCATCGGCTGCACAATCTTTTCCTGCGCCGGCATCGCCCTGGTCGGGGTGGCGCATCACTGGTTGCTCGTGGCCGGCGGGATGCTGCTATTTGGCGTCGGCTGGACCGCTGCCTACGCGACGATCCAGGCGGCGGCGCAGATCGTCTGCCCGCCCTGGGTGCGGGCGCGCTCGCTCGCGATCTACCAGTTGGCACAGAACGGCGCACTGACACTTGGTTCATTCGCGTGGGGTGCGCTCGGCGGGCTCGTCGGCCTGCGCGAGGCGGTGCTGATGGCAGCAGCGCTCGGTCTGGTGCTCGCGATCGCAGTGTCCAAATTCAGCATCGACGAGCAACGGGCGGTGCGTGTCGAAGCAGCCGTGGAGCCGATGTCAGTGCCGGAAGCACCGGCTCCAGAACTGGTGCGCCTGCTGCGCCATGCCCGCGGCCAGGTTATGGAGACAATGCACTACCGTGTCCCGGTCGGGCAGCGCGCCGCATTCCTCAACATCATCGCCCAGGTGCGCCAGGTGCGGGGACGGTCCGGCGCCGTGTTCTGGCAGATCTACGAAGACGTGGCACACCCTGATGATTGGATGGAGGTCTGGTCGGTGGAAAGCTGGGCCGACCATTTGCGTGAAGCCGCCCGTCTGTCCCCGGAAGACCGTGCCCTGCTCGCAGACGCGGCCACATTCCAGCGCGACGCGGACAACCCACCGCCGGCCCGCTACATCGCGGTCGACCCGAACGTGCCGGCGGCCGACGCAAAACGCCATCCAGCGATCCCCACCATACAAACCGCCCCGGGATTCGGCGGGGGGTAAGTTGGCGGACCGTCGGCGGGCCAATCTATGACCGTGCTATCGGGCCTGACAGACACCGACCATCGCATGCGAAGCTTAGCCAACGGGGAGGACGACATGCCGTTCATTGCGTCAAATGGACTGACCGAGGCAGAAACCAGCAAGACCATCGAGGCCGGGGGAATGCCAGTGCATTACCACGATATCGGTTCGGGGACGCCGGTGTTGTTCCTGCACTCTTATGGTCCCGGCACCACGGCCTGGATTACGTTTCATAAAGTCGTTGGCGCGTTGTCGCGGCACTTCCGTTGCATTCTGATGGACTCGCCGAATTTCAGTAAGACCGGACCGATCATCTACCAAGAGGGGGTCCACGCTGTGCAAGCGCGGACCGGTGTGGCGCTGCTCGACAAGCTGGGCATCTCACGGGCGCATTGGGTCGGAAACTCCCAGGGAGGGCAGTCCGCGATGGTGGCGGCGATCAACCACCCCTCGTATGTCGATCGCTTTGTCATGGGCGGGTCGCATATCGGTACGGGCGGTGATCGGTATCTGATGGCCAACCGCCCCTCGGAAGGCAGCCGCTCCACGCGCGAAGCGATTGATAACCCGAGCAAAGAGAATATAAGACGGTATCTGAAGGTGCATATCGACGATGCCAGTCTGGTGACGGATGAGCTGGTCGATTACATCCACTACGCCCATACTTGGTCTCCGGAGTTCATGGACGCGCGCAGCAAGTCGATCAGCGTGCCGCACGATTACACCCCAGAGCTTGCGAGCATCAAATCGCCCGTGTTGCTGATCCACGGGCGTTACGACCGGATGGTTGCGTTCGAAATCAGCATTGCGATCCTGAACCACATCGAAGATTCGCGGATGGTGCTGCTGAATAATTGCGGGCACTGGACGCCGTTCGAGAAGCCGGACGAGTATGCGGCGCAGGTGCTGGCGTTTCTAAAAAGACACTGAGGAGCGCATCCTTGCCGATTGACCGGTTCCCGGGTCATCTTCGCAGTTTCAGTTATTTATGATGGACTGGATCTCGCGGCGAGGCCAGCGAACGGTCCATCATAAGCGCCAGGCGTCGGTCGGCTGAGGAATGACTTTCGCCGCGAGGCGACAGCTCCTATTCACGCGGCATCGAAAGCCTCGTCCTCCATCAGTTCGCGGACTTGCCCACGGCCGGCGTCGAGTTGGCGAATGGAAGCCAGAAGGTTGGTCGCGCTTTGTGAACTGCTCAGCAGGCGCATAGTTTCTTGCCGTCTGGGGAACTCCTCTTGTGCCGGGATCATGACGTTGCCTTTGCCGCCCTGTCGTATGACCAGCAGAGGTTCGCTGTCATCTGATACCCGGTCGGTCCAGGCCATCATGTTCTGATGCAGCGCCGCGAACGAAACGCGGGCCACGAAGGGCGCTCTCGGGTAAGGTTCTACAGAAAAACACTCAAATTTTTATCCAACAACACATTCGCATCCAGCACGATCGTCCGCTTGGAGATCTTCCACCCCATATCCGTCCGCCGCAGCAGATCCTCCCGATAACCCGATAGAATCTGATGATCCGTTTCCAAATGCGACCGATACACCAGAAATGCCGTCCGCGCGCGAACCGCTCCGCTCTCCAGCGCCTCCACCTCCAAATTTCCGACCATATGGCGCGTCCGGGACGGCGGGTCCTCCGCCCAAGCCATTCCGGTATCGAGTCGAGCAACGCGCATGGAGAGATAGCGCTTGTCTTCCTCCAGGATCGCCAGATCGCCCAGTTCCGTCAGCTCCCGTGCCGCCTCGCGCCGAGTTACGTTCTTCCGCCGTGGCATGAAGTACAGCACGTCGTCCGTAAACAGATCCAACCAGTCACGGAACATGCGCTCGTCCAGCAGCCAGGCCTCCCGGATGTAGAACGGCATCAATTCCAGCCACAGGGCCTGTTGCGCCGTCACACCCATCAGCTCCGCCATCGTCCTAAGCCTGCATTGTCGCGGTGCCGTCGAACCGCGCGGAAATCGGGTCCAGCGGAATGTCCGCCCAGCTTTCCGCGTTCATGAACTGCTCCCACCGTTGATAGAACAGTCGTTGATTGCTCTCCGATATGTATCGCTCGGAAACGACGCCCGGATACTCCGGATGCGTCCCTGCGTGCCCGACACCCATCGAGAGGTCCTGCGGGAACTGCCGCACAAAGCGGCTCCTGCTCGATTCCGTCACCTGCCGCCAGTTATCCACGTCATCCTGCTCGAACAGCCCCGCCGCGCCGTTGTTGGCCTGGCTGCCGATACGGATCACCCGCTTCAGCTCCTCGGGCATGTCGCGCTCCAGCAGCACGAAGTGCCAGAACTCCGTCTTCAGCGGCCCGCGCGGCAGCGCCAGCCGGAATCCGAGCACGCCATTTGGGAAAATCGAATGGTTGCCAAGCTGTACCTGCCGGGCGCGCAGCCGGCCAAGCCGCCGCTCCACCTCCGCCAGCGTCGAGCGGTGGTAGTCCTCGAACAGCCGCATCGTCTCGGTAGACACACCATGCATATACCGCGGCATGTCGTCGTCGGCGTTGCGAAAGGTGATCGAGTGCCCATTGACGAACGCGTGTTTGTTCGGGCTGTTGAACTGGTCGTCATGCGACAACCGCGGCCGCCCCATGAAACGGGACTGGACCGAGGCGCTGGACAAATGACTGGTCGGGACGTGGTAGTTGTCAGAGCAGTTATCGACCATGGTCTTCCAGTTGGCCGGTTCCAGCCACTTCGTCGGGCCAAGCGCCTGCATGCCGCAGTCGCGCCGGTTGAACACTGTATCCAGATACCACCGCGCGTCCCCCAGGTACGCCTCCAGGCTCGGCGCGTCTTTTGCCCAGGTGGCGAAAATCAGCCCCGCGTACGTCTCCACGCGCGCCTGGATCAACCCCATCGACCGCACGTCCAGCGCGTCGTAATACGCTTCCGTCATCCCGGACACGTGTTCCAGGCTGCCGTCGTTGCGGTATGTCCAGCCGTGATAGGCGCACATGAAGCGTTTGGCATTGCCATCGTCACAGCGCACAACGCGGTTGCCGCGATGGCGGCACATGTTCAGCAGGGCATGAAGCGTGCCCTTTCCGTCGCGCGTCAGTATGACAGGGTCTTCCCCCATATACGTGTGGAAGTAATCGTCCCGGTTCGGAACCAGACTTTCATGCCCGATCATCAGCCATGCCCGGCCGAAGATCTTCTCCATTTCCTCATCGTAGACGACCTGGTCGCTGAAGATCCCGCGATCGACTTTACCTGTGGCCGGATCGATGACGCTGTATTTCGCCGTTGTTCCCATATCGGAATCCCGTTGGTTCAACGCCGAGGCCCATGGCCCCAGGCGCTGGTGGGGCGATAGTTCTCTACCGTCCATGTGCTTTCGTCGTCGATGGCGCGGCCGCCCCAACCGTATCCGACGTTGAAGCCCGACGGCGACACCAGGTGGAATGAAATCATCAGATCGCTCGTGTGGCAGCCCACTCGCCCCATCTCCAGGCCACGCTGCTGCATAATGTCCAGCGCCAGGGTGACATCGTCAATCGACTCGGTTTCCAGCATGACGTGCTGCAGCCGCCTCACCGCCGGTGCCAGCCCGGGCACCGAGGCTGTGGAATGGTGCCGAGGATTGACATGCGTGAGGCCAGCGTCGCCATCGGGCCGTGACGTTCGACCGTGATATAACGGGACGGTTTCACGCCCAGGCCCTGCAGGTCGCAGCACGGCGTCCGATCGATATGGCGACCCTCGGCACGATATGCCGAGGCCGGGTATCTCGGCTCTGGATCGGGTGCTGATGCGGGGCGCCGCCGCGTGGCAAGCGGCGTCTTTTCCGTGCCAGTCCGGCCTACGTCGCACGCACGCAGTTCCTCGATTGTGGTGTCGCCCCGCTCGGTGACATGCGCGCGGATCGCTGCATCGAATGCCGCGAGCTTCGGCATCTCCGCCCCTGCCCGTCCGTGCAACAGTCTCACCCGTTGTCCGACGCCGCGTCCGCGCTTTCGACACGCAGGACACGCTGACATGCAGCCGTTCAGCCACCGGGCGCACCCCATTGCCGGCATCCGACGCTGCGAACACCCGGTCCCGTATGTCCTGCGAATACGCCCTGGCAATTTGATACAGCATCCCGGCCTCCGGTGCGCTTCAACCGGAAACCTCGAATCATGGATCGACGCCGCTTCGGAAGCCCCGGGACTCCAGCCCGGGTGAAAATGCTCTTCCGGGCGATGAAGAAGAGAGCGTTTGCTATGTCCCGCATGCTGGTTGTGCGGCTTCGTCCGCCCGAAGCCGGCAGCCCGATGTGCGGCTCAATCATCGCCCGTGCTTCGTCGGCGGTGTGGCTCAAATAGACCAGCCTGTCGCGGCGATGGCTGGGACGCGTAATCCCGGTCCGGGCCGTGGCGTGACTCCGTTGTGTTGCAACCACGAGAGAATCGCGGCCAGCGGGATCATGCGATCAGGTAGGCCGCTCGGCCCACGACCATCTGGCCAGACCCGATATGCCGGTCCAAAGGTACCTCGGCGCGGCTACTTGGCCGCAGGATCAGCGGCCGCGCAGGGCAAGGCCGATCGCGGTCAGCAAGCGGCGGTCGCGGAGGATCTCGCGCGCGGCGTTGCGCCCCGGGTTGCCGGACACACCGCCGCCGGGATGGGTTCCCGCGCCGCACATATAGAGCCCCTTAATCGGCGCGCGATGACTGCCGTGGCCGAGCACCGGACGCGCAGCCCACAGCTGATCCAGCGACAGGTGGCCATGCATGATGTCCCCGCCGGTCAGGCCGAATTTTCGATCCAGATCGAGCGGTGAGAGGATCATACGGCCCAGCACGGAGGCCCTGAAGTTGGGCGCCCAGTCATTGACCGTGTCGATGATCCGGTCGGCCACCGTCTCGCGCGTGTCGTCCCACGAGCGTCCGTCGGGAAGGTGCGGCGCGAACTGCTGGCAGAACAGGCTGGCCACATGCTGGCCAGGCGGGGCCAGGCTGTCGTCTAGCGTCGAGGGTATCAGCATCTCGACGATCGGTCTCTGCGACCAGCCGAAAGTTCTTGCCTCGCGATAGGCATCATCCATGTAGTCAAGCGATGGCGCGATGATGATGCCGCACTGGTGATGCTCCGCCACCACCCTACCTGGCAGGCAGGTGAAATCCGGCAACTCCGACAGGGCGACATTCATGCGGAACGTGCCTGAGCCGTTGCGATAGCGCGCGATACGCATACGGAACTCGGCCGGAAGATCGGCCGGAGCGATCAGGCTCTGGAACAGCAGCGACGGATTGAGGTTGGAGGCGACGATGGCGGCTGCGATGCGCCGTCCATCGGCAAACTCTACACCCGTCGCCCGGCCGCGATCGACCAGTACCCGTCTGACCGGCGCATTGGTCAAGAGCTCTACGCCATAGGCAGTGCATGCCCGGGCCATAGCCTGCGTGATAGCGCCCATGCCACCGATCGCGTGGCCCCAGGCCCCCTTTTTGCCGTTCACCTCTCCAAACGTGTGGTGAAGCAGCACGTAGGCGGAACCCGGGCTGTCCGGACTTGCGTAGTTGCCGACCACTGCGTCGAAACCGAACGCGGCCTTGACCGGCTCGCTCTCGAACCAGCCATTCAGGAAACTACGGGCGCTTTCGCTGAACAGGTCCAGCAGTTCGCACTTCCGCCGCAACGACAGCGAGGCCAGCTTGCCGATTTGGCGCACACCACGCAGCAGGCCTGGAAGACCGTCGCCCAAGTTGGGCGGAGTTTGCTGGGCCAGGTTGCGCAGAATATCGCCAATCTCATCAAGCATGGCGTAGTAACCTGGCAATGCCTCGGAGTCGCGATGGGAGAACTTGGCGAACTCCGCCTGGGTGCGAGCAAGGCCACCGCCCAGTTTCAGAAACCTGGTCTCGTCAATTGGCAGGAAGTTAGCGATCGGCCGCTCGATAATGCGCAGACCATGGCTATGAAGGCGCATATCAGCGATCACTTGCGGATTGAGCAGGCTGACGGTGTAGCTGGCCACCGAGTTTCGGAAGCCGGGATGGAATTCCTCGGTGACCGCTGCGCCGCCGACCACTGGACGGGCCTCGCAGACCGTCACCTTCAGGCCTGCCCTCGCCAGGTACCAGGCGCAGACCAATCCATTGTGGCCACCGCCAACGATGACAGCGTCCCGCATCTCAGTGCTTGCCATCGCGCGATCCTAGTCCGGCAACCTCTTTCCGCCGATGTTGTGTTCCCGGAAACGAGTGGGAAAGTGCCTCGCCCCGATCGC
>JASHQG010000632.1 GCA_030037665.1 Acetobacteraceae bacterium | reverse complement strand
GCCGGCAGCATCACGCGCATGCACCGCCGCGCGCAGCGTCCCCGATTGCAGCGCCTGGCACTCGATCTGGTGACGCTGGATCAATTGGAACACGACATTGGGGGCATTACCCGACAGCGTAACCATGCGCCCGCCGAGATCGCTCCCAAAGTCCCGGATGACCTGATCCGGATCGTGCTTCAACCCGGGATTGACCTGTCCGCCGTTCCGACCCGATGCACCCCACCCCGGCTGATGCGCTTCCAGCACCGCGACATCTGTTCCTCGCTCGGCCAGGTGCAGTGCGGCGGATAGGCCAGTGAACCCGCCGCCAACCACAGCGACGGAAACGTGCCGGTCACCATCGAGCGGCGGCGTCTCCGGGAGCGGACGCGCGGTGTCGGCATACAAACTTGGTGGCATCGGCAGTGCGGGCATCTCGCGTGGTCACGCTGCTCCGTTCATGGGACCGGCCGCCACCTGTTGAAGGATGATATCCGGCATGCCCGGATCATCGGCGATAAGGCCGAGATCGATCAACGTGGCGCCCGCGACACCACGCTGCGCGCGCTCCGTGCGAAGCATCTGCCCGAGGTCGTCGCGCACGTGGCCGCCTTCTCCAGAGAAGCAACCGAGCACCGCTACGGGGTCGGCGCGCCATTCTTCCAAGATGTCGGCAGCGAAAGGTGCCTCCTCCAGGAACGCTGCGCATGCGCGGGCGAACCGTCCGGTGCCAGCCAACCATTCGGCATGTCGATGCAACGCCAAGCGCTGTCCAGGCGAACGCGCCGAACCATGACCGACCAGCAATACCGACAATCCGGTGGGTGAGCCGCATGCTCGCCCGACCCGCGCGGCGGCAAGGACAGCGATATCCGGATGGATGCCCACCGGCGGATGAAAGCGCAAGGTCCGGTCGCTACCTCGCAGCGCCGCCGGAACGCCCTCGCGGGCAAACCAGCCATCTTCCATAAAGAACGGCACGACATGCACGACACGTGCGGAGAGGGATGTGAGGGCATCAATGGCGGATGGCCGGCCGCTCAGCCATCCGGTTGCCACCTCAGCGAAATAGCCATCGCGGCGCAGCGTCTGGGCGTGCGCCTTCAGGATTCGGCCGGCATCCGCAAAGCGCGGCGCCCCGTGGCCGATCAGCAGCAGCGCATCCTTGCACCAGTCACCCTGCACCGACGGGGCCTCCTGTCTCCCCGGATCTATATGACAATTCTATGCACGCGCGCGCAGCGGAACATGGATTTTATACCGGGACCACCTCCATATCCGCCACGTCACCGCGCTCGAGGACGCCGTGCACCATTTTCGCCGCAGCTCTTTCGGATTCCCTACCCGGGACGAACCGGAACATCCATTTCGCATGGACGATCTCAGCACCTGTCCGCGACCAGGTGAAGTCTTTGCCGAAATTGGCCGCGTGATCGTGGTGTGCCTGGGACTTGGTGTCCTGGCCCACGTCCTGGTGGCATTCATCGGCAACTGATCGGACCGTAGAGCCGCCTGCCAGTTCCCCGGCTGGGTGATTCAGGTCGATGTACCCTGCCTCTCGTGGCAGGGCAATCCCGCATGGCGGCCAAACAACACAAGGTGTCACACCGCTTTCACGCCGGATTCTCCTCAGGGTCCGCGCTCCACGGCTCGATTCGAAGCGGTCGATCGATTCGAAACGACCGGTCAAATGCGATTCCCCGGCCCGTGACGGGAGCGGTCGTGGGCGCTTAGCTCGGAAGTGGTGCAACAGAGTACCCGCGCCGAGGCATCAGCGATGATCCATGCTCGCGAATTTATATGACTTTTATATGCCTCGTTTGCCGAACCCACATGGATTATATACGTCAACCGGCTTAGCTGCTGCCGCCAACCCGTGGCCGCGTTGGCTGGCGGGCATGTGACACCCACGGTCGCCCGCTCCACGGCGTCGAAAGGAAAAGAGATCATGCTCGATGTCGCCTATATCCTCCTCGGCGCCGTCTTTCTTGGCGCGTGCGTGCTTTACGTTTTCGGCTGCGACCGCCTGTAAGGACCAGGTCATGATCTTCGATTACGCACTCGGCGGCATCGTAACCGTCGGCTTGCTCGTCTATCTCGTCTTCGCGCTGGTCCGCCCCGAGCGGTTCTGAGGAGCGCCGTCCATGACATTCAACGGCTGGCTCCAGATCGCCCTCTTCGGCGTTCTGGTGATCCTGATTACCAGGCCATTCGGGGGCTACATCACGCGCGTGATCTCGGGTGAGCGCACGCCCTTATCACCCGTGCTGCGCCCGATCGAGCGCAGCATCTATGCGATCTGCGGCGTGGATGAGAACGAAGAGCAGCACTGGGTGACGTACGCGATCGCGATGCTGGCGTTCACCTTCGTAGGCTTCGCCGTACTGTACGGACTGCAACGGCTGCAGAGCCACCTGCCGTTCAATCCGGCGGGCCAGGCTGCGGTTTCGCCCGACCTCTCGTTCAACACCTCGGTCAGCTTCGTCACCAACACCAACTGGCAATCCTACACGCCAGAGACGACGATGAGCTATCTGACGCAGATGGCCGGGCTGACGGTGCACAACTTCGTCTCCGCCGCCACCGGAATCGCGCTTGCCATCGCGCTGGTGCGGGGGTTCGCGCGCCGGTCCGCGCAGTCGCTCGGTAATTTCTGGGTCGATCTGACCCGCATCGTTCTCTACGTGCTGATTCCGGTCTCGATCGTTGTAGCACTGTTGCTGATCTGGCAGGGCGTGCCGCAGAACCTCAATCCCTACACAGGCGCGACGACCATGGAGGGCGCCAAGCAGGTGATCGCGCAGGGGCCCGTGGCCTCCCAGGAGGTCATCAAGTTGATGGGCACGAACGGCGGTGGCTTCTTCAACGCCAACTCGGCACATCCCTATGAAAGTCCGACCGGTCTCACAAACCTGATCGAGATGTTGCTTATCTTCTCTATTGGCGCCGCGCTGACGAACGTATTCGGTCGCATGGTGGGCAACCAGCGCCAGGGATGGGCGATCTTCGCCGTCATGGGTATCCTGTTCCTGGCTGGTGTTATCACATGTTACTGGTCCGAGGCCGGAGGCAACCCGGCGTTCACGCCATTTCATGTCACTCAGACCGCCAGCGCGTTGCAGCCAGGCGGAAACATGGAAGGCAAGGAAGTCCGTTTCGGTATTGCCAACTCGGCGTTATTCACCACCGTCACCACCGATACATCGTGCGGTGCGGTGAACAATATGCACGACAGCCTGATGCCGATCGCCGGTGCGGTGCCTCTTGTGAACATGATGCTTGGCTGCATCGCCTATGGTGGCGTCGGCTCCGGACTCTACGGCATGCTGCTGTTCGTGATCATCGCGATGTTCGTCGCAGGCCTGATGGTCGGACGAACACCGGAGTACCTCGGGAAGAAACTTGAATCGAAGGAGGTCAAGATGGCGATGCTCGCCATTCTGATCCTGCCGCTATCGATCCTGGGCTGGACGGCGCTCTCCGTCGTGCTGCCGGTCGGCACGGGCGCGATGAGCAATGCCGGCCCGCACGGCTTCTCCGAGGCGCTCTACGCCTACACCTCGGCCACCGCAAACAACGGCAGCGCGTTCGCCGGCATCAGCGCCAACGTCCCGTTCTGGAACGACACGCTTGGCATGGCGATGTTCATGGGTCGCTTCCTGATGATCGTGCCGATGCTCGCCGTCGCCGGGTCGCTGGTACAGAAGAAGATCGTGCCGACCTCGGCGGGCACTTTCCCGACCACCAGCCCGCTGTTCGTCGGCCTGGTCGTTGGCGTGATCGTCATCACCGGTGGCCTGATCTACTTCCCGGCAATCTCGCTTGGGCCGATCGTCGAGCACTACGCGTTGAACGCCGGCACACTCTATTAATACGAGCCAATCATGGTCATGGAACTTCGCAACAACATGCGCGCGTCGACGTCCTCCATCATGGATCCGGCAATTCTTGGACCCGCCCTCCGGGAGTCGGTGGTCAAGCTGAATCCGCGCATTCAGATCAAGAATCCGGTCATGTTCGTGGTAGAGATCGTCGCGCTGCTGACGACGATCATCTTCATCCGCGAGCTGATCACTGGTGGCAGCCACATCGGCTTCACTTTCCAGATCATCGTCTGGTTGTGGCTCACGGTTTTGTTCGCCAACTTCGCCGAAGCCGTTGCGGAAGGCCGAGGCAAGGCGCAGGCGGCGACTTTGCGCAAGGCACGCACTGAAACGATGGCTAAGCGCCTCGCCGCGCTCGACGCGACGACCTATGAGACCGTCGCTGCTCCGGCGCTGAAGCAGAATGACATCGTGCTGGTGGAAGCCGGCGATCTGATCCCGAGCGACGGCGATGTCGTGGAAGGCATCGCCTCGGTCGACGAGTCGGCAATCACCGGCGAATCCGCACCCGTCATCCGCGAATCCGGCGGCGACCGTTCCGCCGTCACCGGGGGCACCCGGGTGCTGTCCGACTGGGTGAAGGTGCGGATAACCGCGGCGCAAGGCTCCACCTTCCTCGATCGCATGATTGCATTAGTCGAGGGTGCCGAACGCCAGAAGACCCCGAACGAGATCGCGCTGAACATCCTGCTCGCCGGGTTGACCATCATTTTTGTCTTCGCCGTGGCAACGATACCCAGCTTTGCCCACTATGCCGGCGGCGCAGTGTCGGTGGTGATCCTGGTCGCGCTGTTCGTCGCGCTGATCCCGACCACGATCGGCGCGTTGCTCTCGGCCATCGGCATCGCCGGCATGGATCGCCTGGTGCGCTTCAACGTGCTGGCCATGTCCGGCCGCGCGGTGGAAGCCGCCGGCGACGTCGACACGCTGCTGTTGGACAAGACCGGCACGATCACGCTCGGCAATCGCCAGGCGACAGAGTTCTTTCCACTTCCCGGCGTCACCGAGAACGAGCTGGCCGACGCGGCGCAGCTGGCCTCACTGCCGGACGAGACGCCGGAAGGTCGCTCCATCGTCGTGCTGGCGAAGGAGAAGTACAACATCCGCGGCCGGGAAATGGCGCCGATGGGTGCGCACTTCATCGCTTTCTCGGCGCAGACCCGGCTGTCCGGCATCGACGTCGAGGGCGCGTCGATCCGCAAGGGCGCAGTGGACGCGGTGCTGGCCTGGGCGCGCAACGTCCAGGCCAACGGCACGCCGGATAACGGCGGCGTCACCGCGGCGGTGCGTCAGACGGTCAGCGAGACCGCGGTGCGCGAGCTCACGGCGAGGTCCGAGGAAATCGCCAAGGCCGGCGGCACGCCGCTGGCAGTGGCGAAAGATGGCCGGCTGCTCGGCGTGATCTACCTGAAGGACATCGTCAAGGGTGGCATCCGCGAGCGCTTCAACGAGCTGCGCCGCATGGGCATCCGTACCGTGATGATTACCGGCGACAACCCGCTGACCGCCGCAGCCATCGCCGCCGAATCGGGGGTTGATGACTTCCTGGCGCAGGCCACGCCGGAAACCAAGCTGAAGCTGATTCGCGACGAACAGGCGCAGGGTAAACTCGTGGCGATGTGCGGTGACGGCACCAACGACGCGCCGGCATTGGCGCAGGCCGACGTCGGCGTGGCGATGAACACCGGCACCATGGCGGCGCGCGAAGCCGGCAACATGGTCGATCTGGACAGCGATCCCACGAAGCTGATCGAAATCGTCGAAATCGGCAAGCAGTTGTTGATGACGCGCGGCGCGCTGACCACGTTCAGCATTGCTAACGACGTGGCGAAGTACTTCGCCATGATCCCGGCGATGTTCGCCGCTTTCTATCCGCAGCTGCAAGCGCTGAACGTGATGCGCCTGGACAATCCGCAGAGCGCCATCCTGTCGGCGATCATCTTTAACGCCCTGATCATCGTCGCACTGATCCCTCTGGCACTGCGCGGCGTTGCCTATCGCCCGATCGGTGCTGCCGCAATCCTGCGCCGCAATCTGCTGCTTTACGGTCTTGGCGGCATCGCCGCGCCATTCCTCGGCATCAAGCTGATCGACATGCTTGTCACTGCCGTTGGCCTCGCGTGAGGAAACAGGATCATGAGACACATACGACCTGCCATTACGATGATCGTCGTCATGACGGTCATCACCGGACTGATCTACCCGCTGGCAATGACCGGCATCGCCCAGCTCGCATTCCCGTATCAGGCGAACGGCAGCCTGATCACAAGGAACGGCGCGGTGATCGGCTCGGCGCTGATCGGGCAGAACTTCACGTCGGACAAGTACTTCTGGGGCCGGCCGTCGGCGACCACCGAACCGGATCCAAAGGACCCGAGCAAGACGGTGCCCGTGCCGTATGCGGCGGACAACTCGGCCGGTTCGAATCTCGGGCCGACGTCGAAGGCGCTGGTCGATCGCGTGAAGGGTCAAGCCGCCGCGTTGGCGAAGACCAACCCGGGCAAGCCGATCCCGGTCGATCTGGTGACCACGTCGGCGAGCGGGCTCGATCCCGATATCACGCCGGCGGGCGCCTTGTTCCAGGTGCCGCGCGTGGCCAAGGCGCGCAACCTGCCGGAAGCACAGGTGCAGCAGCTTGTTGAGGACCACATCACCGGCCGCTTGTTCGGGATTATCGGCGAACCGCACGTCAATGTGCTCAAGCTGAACCTGGCGCTTGACGCACTGAAGTGAAGACGACATCTGCCGCCCTGCGCGCGGGAGCTGTAGACAAGCGAAGCAGCGCAGGAGAGGATGGTGCAGTTTTGCGCGCACGACCCTCACCCGCGGTGCCTCGCACCTCGGGCTCTCCCGCGAGCGGGAGAGGCCCTGTAGAGTCTCGCCATGTCCGACCCAGGCTTACGCGAAGGTCGCCCGTCCCCCGAGGCGCTGCTGGAGGCAGCCCAACAGGAGACCCGCGGACGGCTTAAGCTGTTTCTCGGCGCCGCACCCGGCGTCGGCAAGACCTATGAAATGCTGTCCGCGGCGCGGCAGAAGCGCCGCGAGGGCGCCGATGTCGTCATCGGCGTCGTCGAAACCCATGGCCGCAAGGAAACCGAAGCGCTGACCGAGGGACTGGACACCATCCCTCGTCGCCAGATCGAATACCGCGGACGCGTCCTGCAAGAGATGGACATCGACGCCGTGCTGGCGCGCCACCCGCAGCTTGTCCTGGTGGACGAACTTGCCCACACCAATGCACCAGGCAGCAGGCATCCCAAGCGCTACCTGGACGTCGAAGAACTCCTCGCCGCCGGCATCGACGTTTACAGCACCTTGAACATCCAGCACGTCGAAAGTCTGAACGACGTCGTCGCAAAGATCACCCGGATCCGTGTACGCGAGACAGTGCCCGACTCGATCGTGGATCGCGCCGACGAAATCGCGCTGGTAGACCTCACTCCGGAAGACCTGGTGCAGCGCCTGAAGGACGGCAAGGTCTACGTGCCGCACCAGGCCGAGCGCGCGATCCGTCACTATTTCTCGCCCGGCAACCTGACTGCCCTGCGCGAGCTTGCACTCCGCCGCACCGCCCAGCGGGTCGATGCGCAGATGCTGCACTATATGCAGGCACACGCGATTAAGGGACCGTGGGCCGCCGGCGAGCGCGTGCTGGCCTGCATCAGCGGCGACCCAGAGAGCATCGCCGTCGTGCGACATGCGCGGCGCGTGGCTGATCAGCTCAGGGCGCCGTGGACCGCGCTGCACGTCGAAACAGGCCGCAACCTGCGCATGACCGAGGCCGAGCGCAACCGCGTCGCCGAAGCAATGCGGCTGGCGCAGCGCCTCGGTGGCGAAACGGTGACGCTGCCCGGCCAGGACGTAGCGGACAGCATCGCCGAGTACGCGCGCACCAACAATGTGACGCAGATCATCGTGGCCCAGTCGTCGCGGGCACACTGGCGCGACTGGTTCCACGGCTCGGTCGCGCGGCAGCTCATCCGCAAGGTCGACGGCGCCATCGTGCAGGTGGTGAGCCACCTTCCCGAGGAAGCGGCGCCAAGGGAAGCGACAGCCACCGCACCGGCGGAACCACGCACATCAACGCTCGACAGCCGACCCTGGATCGGCAGCCTGGTCTGCGTCGCTGTCGCGCTTGGGGTGGCGCTGTTGTTGCGCGACACACTCGGGGTTGCCAGCATCGCACTGACTTTCCTCACCGCGGTGCTGGTCAGCGCCGTGACGTGGGGACTGCTGCCGTCGCTGTTCGGCTGCCTGGTCAGCGTACTGGCCTACAATTTCTTTTTCCTCCCCCCGCTCTATACCTTCACGATCACCGACCCGGAGAACGTCGTCACGCTGTTCTTCTTCGGCGTGGCCGCGGTGATCACCAGTAACCTGACGGCGCGGGTGCGTGCGCAGGCCATCACCGCGCGGTCGCGCGCGAGGATCACCGAAGATCTCTACATGTTCTCGCGCAAGCTCGCAGTGGCCACCAATCTCGATGACTTGCTGTGGGCGACCGCGCACCAGATCGCACTGATGCTCAAAGTGCACGTGGTTCTGCTGCTGCCGCAGGACGGGACGATTGCGGTGCGTGCAGGCTTTCCGCCCGAGGACACACTGGACGACGCCGACATCGCCGCCGCGAAGTGGTGCTGGGAGAAGAACCACCCGGCCGGGCGCGGCGCCGACACCCTGCCGGGCGCGAAGCGACTGTTCCTCCCGATGCAGACGGGACGTGGTGCCGTCGGGGTGATCGGTATCGACCGTGACGAGCCGGGGCCGATGCTGACCCCTGATCAACAACGCTTGCTCGACGCACTGTCCGATCAGGCAGCGCTGGCGATCGAGCGCGT
>JASHQG010000631.1 GCA_030037665.1 Acetobacteraceae bacterium | reverse complement strand
GAGGAGAAGCTGTATCGTGCGGACATCGGTGCCGGATTCCAGGAGATGCACAGCGAAGGCGTGGCGAAGGGAATGCGGCGTAACAGGCTTGGTTATTCCGGCGCTGCGGCGAGCCAGCTTGCAGGCCAGCTCGACGGCGAACCTTGTGATCGGATACTCCGGACGATCGCCGGGGAACAACCATTCCGTTGGTCGAGCGGCGCGCCAATAGCCGCGGAGCGTTTCGAGCAGCTTGGGCGACAGCATGACGTAGCGGTCTTTCTGCCCCTTCCCTTGCTCCACGCGAATGACCATTCTTTGACTGTCGATCGCAGCCACTTTCAGGCTGACGACCTCGGAGACCCGCAGACCGGCCGCATAACAGGTCGTCAGAATCGTGCGCTGTTTGAGGGTCCGTACGTGAGCGAGCAGATGCACGACCTCTTCGGGACTGAGGACCTCCGGCAATTTCTGCGGCTTCTTGCAGGTTGGGATGACCTCTTCGAAACTCCAATCTTTCTTGAGGGTGACCTTGTACAGGAAGCGGATCGCGGAGACGGCGATCAGTATTGATCCCGGCGTCAGCTTCCTCTCATTGGTGAGATAGACTTGGTAGGTGCGAATGTCCTCGGGGTGGAGATCTGAGGGTGACTTGCCGAAGTACCGCGCAAATTGAGAAACCTGCAGACAGTACGAGGCCTGGGTGTTAGGTGACAGGTTCCGTACCTGCATATCCTCGAGCATGCGCTGGCGAAGAGCGGTCATGGTTAGCCTCCATTGCGACAGGGATGGCGCCGTCACTTGGCGCCGGCCTTATGCTGCCGCACGTGGAGTTGTCTGATGACTCGGTGAGGATTGCCTTGCCGGCCGGGTAATCTTGTCGACCGTGAGGATTATTATGTCCCGGCACGCGCAAATCCCGCGTAGCGGGTTAGTCCAATTCCTTTTATGTGTCGCTTGAGATTCTGTGGCGGTGGGATCGAGCGAGGCGCTATTGCGCAACCCCACTTCCTCCCACCGCCACATAATCTAAGCCGTCTCTCCATGGGCTTTGGATGGTCCAAGCCCAGCAGGAGAACGCACCATATGCTGGATCACTACTTCAAATACGCGAAGGTTCTGCGCCGCCTGAGAGCCGGCGGCATAGGCGAGGATCTGGACCGCATCGCGGCGTACCTATTCGACAATGGATATCAGCACGCGTCGGCTAAGACCTATCTTGGCCAATTGGGTCGATTCAGTGAATTCGTGTCGGAGATGACCCGAAGGAAGCGGATCTCTCAGTCTGTAATTGACACCTTTGTCGCCGAGCGTGCGACCGAGGTGTCTCGCGTCGCCACACGGACCGCGATCGCGCTGGCCCGAAGGATCGTGCCTGAGCGGTTCGCGCCTCGCGGCGAGAATCACAATTCGCACGCACCTTTATTGGAGAGCTATTCCGACTACCTGCGCAATGTGCGTGGTCTTGAAGCAAGGACGCGAGAGGGACAGCTGCTCGTCGCCAGTCGCGTGCTGGTGTGGTGGGATCGTCATCACGCCGGCAAGCCGTTGTCGGCCATGACCAGCGAACATGTACTGGCGTTGGTTGGGCACATGATATCTCGCTCGGCCAAGGACAACACGCGGGCGGGGATTGGTTCCAATGTGCGGCGGTTTCTGAGGTTCCTGTACTGGGCTGACCTCAACGACAGCGATCTTGCGGATATCGTGCCGCGAACCCCGAGCTATCGTCTTGCCCATCTGCCGCGCCAGTTGGCCTGGGAGAGCATCAGAATGGCAATCGACGCCGTCGATGCCACGACGTCCACGGGCAGCAGGGACCGGGCGATCCTCTTGCTGTTGGCCACAACCGGGATCCGCAACAAGGAGCTACGCTCGCTCGTACTCGAGGACATTCGTTGGCGCGACGCTGAGATACGGATACGGTACACCAAGGGGCGGCGCGACCGGATCGTTCCGCTTATGCAGGAGGCCGGCGAAGCGCTTGCTCACTACGTCCGGTACGCTCGACCCGATTGTGTCAGTCGTCGCGTTTTCCTTGTGCACGTTCCGCCGGTACGCCCGATCGAGACCGGCGCGACCGTTGCTCGCATCGTGCGCTTGGCCTTGCAGCGGGTGGGTGTCGCACTTGATGGTCCCGTCGGCGCCCATCTCATCCGCCACAGCCTGGCAACCCACCTGGTCAGTCAGCGGACCTCGATCAACGAGGTCGCCGATCTGCTGGGCCACCGCAGCATCGACACGACAGCCATCTATGTGAAGGTAGCCGTGCCGCAGCTCGTCGAGCTGGCCCTTCCGTTCCCGGGAGGCGCATGATGAGCACATTCTCCGTAAGGCTCGGCAAGCACGTTGAGGCCTATCTCACACTGCGCCGTACGCTCGGCTATTCACTCGTCCAGCCGGCTGCCATCCTGCACAAGCTTGTCGGCTACGTCGAAGCTGAACAGCTCGAGGGGCCACTTTCCAGCCAAGCGGTGCTCGCCTTCGTATTGAGCCGGGCCGCCACGGCGAACGGCCGCGCCACCTGGTACGGTGTGGTCCGCCGGTTCAGCGAGTACCTCGCGACATTGGATTCGCGTATCGGAACGCTCGATCCGAAGGCGTTTCCCAGGAACAGGGCGATCCCACCGCCGCGGCTCCTCACCAACGATGAACTGGTTCGGCTCATGGCGGCATGCCGTGCTGTATCGCCCGATTACCCCGAGCGCGCCAGGTTCCTGACGCCGATCGTCGGCCTGCTTGCCAGCACCGGCATGCGCTCCGGCGAAGCCTTGCGCCTCGATCGCGGCGATGCAGATCTCGCTGAAGGGGTTTTGCACATCCGACGGACCAAGTTCCGCAAGGATCGACTGGTTCCCGTCCATCCGACAACGCTGACAGTCTTGCGCGACTATGCGCGACACCGGGATGCGACCCATCCTGTCCAGGACACGCCGGCATTTTTCGTCAGTTCGCGTGGCACCCGGGTATCACATGCTGGTTTGAGCTCCGCCTTCCGAGCCGCATGTTGCCTCGCTAGT
>JASHQG010000630.1 GCA_030037665.1 Acetobacteraceae bacterium | reverse complement strand
AGAGTGCCACTCACAGTAGCAGGTAGCTCGCCCAGGATGCGGATGTGAACCTCGGGAGGCAGGTCAAGCGTAAGCGGCGCGGGCTCACACAAACTGCTTGACCGTCTGCGGTCGCGAAATTCTTGATCTCCGGACACAGTAGGGAGCGAGCATTAGCGATGCAGACGATATCAGGGAAACCGCCGTTCGCCTTTGCCCTGCACCGAGGCAATGGCCGAGGCATCGTCCGGTCTTGGCGGGCGTATGGATGGACCAGTGACGCGAGATTTCGAGGGACGAGAGTGACGCCATGATGGATGCGATCCTATTCGGCGGTAATCGTCTCGTACTACGATATTGCTCTCCGCTCCGGTGAGCCTCGGTTCCACCCGTCAACCTCGGGACTGGCCGAGCCGGGGCTTCAGCGTGACGATGAGAATTGATAGAAGAGCCAATACAATACTGATCGCACCGAAAATGCGCTCCCTCCTGATCAGCGCCGAAAAGGTCTCCATCGACCCAACGCCATGCCTCATCATGACCGCTTGGTCGAGCGACTGAGTTCCGACCGGCAACATGACAAAGGCCGCAATGAAGACGATCAATAAACCGATCGCGAGATGCACGATCAGCCACCGCTGTCTTGCAAACCGCGACCCGCCCCAACCGGCCATAAAGAGCCCCGTCACCACTAGAAGCGCGAGGCCTGGGACCGTGAGAGAATGCGTGGCGATTTCGATCCCCTGACGCCAGAACAGCATCGCTTGTGCGGGATCTCTGGCTCCGGGGACGAACCCGAGGCTGACGTGCGAAAGAATGCTGCCAAGGAACATCGCGAGCCCCACAAAATGCAGCGCCTTGGCTATGCGGTTTGCCGAAGCTCTCGCTCTGCTGTCTTGCCGGCCGACGGCGCTCGCCGCGATCGCCCGAGGTTTCTGAGACATTCCAATCTCCTTCCGGCTGGCCGTGGGGGTTAGGCGACACAGATGTCCGGCACAGCGACCTTCTGGAACAGGTGCGGGGAAGCCGCAGCCGACGAGGGATAGCAAGAGAGGGTTGCTCTGAACTCCGGGCTGGTGAATGCCGCCCGCAAAGCGGCGATCGACTCCCAGATTGCGTATGTCAGATAGGTAGGGCTGTCGCCGACGGCGCGGTGAAGCTGCGCCGAAATGAAGCCTGGCTGTCGCTTCATGAAGGCGGCGTCGTTCGCCCAGGCTCTGAGGAAATCCCGCTCGTCCGCCCTGTCGAGCGTACCTACGTTCGCCAACACGACGGACGTCGCATCCAGCGCAAGCTGACACCCGACCCGAAACGAGGGGTCGAGGGCGCGCAGCCTTGGCATGGCAGTCCTCCGGTATTAGCTGTATGATGTCAATATGACCTGACACACCCTATCGGTTTTGACATGATGATGTCAATATCATTTTATGGTGACAGATGCGCCAACCCAAACGAACGCCGGGCGGTGACGCCCTGACCAGCCTCGTCCTCCCATTATTCAGGCTAAACAGCCTTCTCCTCACCGCCGGCGATCGGCTGGTGGCCCGTCTCGGGCTGACAAGCGCCCGCTGGCAGGTTCTGGGTGCAATCGTCCAGGCGGAACGTCCACAACCGGTGGCGTGGCTCGCGCGTGATCTCGGCGCCAACCGCCAAAACGTCCAAAGAATTATCAATGATCTGCATCGGGACGGGCTGGTGGCCCTCGAACCCAACCCGCACCACCGACGGGCGCAGCTCGTTGTTCTAACCGACAAAGGGCGAGCGACGTTCGACGCCGCTATGCGCTTGCAAACCCCTTGGGTCAACCGCCTCTCAGAGCGGCTCTCGGTCAAAGACATCGAAACAGTCAAACGCGTCGTGAGTGCCCTTCGGAAGAGTCTGGAACGCAGTGCCGAAGCTGACGAGCAAGTCTGAATTTACGGTGTGAGCTAGATCCGCCCGCAACGCAGCTGCGGTCTGCCTCAGCTCGGCTTAAATTGGAGCGCCATCATGGATCAATCCGCGACGGAAAGCAGCTCATATTGGAGCGCCTATAGTTTCGCGTCGGCGAATGGCGGCGTTGGTGGGAGCGGTGGCTGTGCGTCGTCTGGCTGGGCGTAGGTCCACGTAGAGCAACCGCGCCAAACGACGCCTTGGGCCTGAACGCTGATCCACAATTTGTTCCGCTCAACCGCGGGATTGGTCATACCGTCGACATCGCCCCTCAGTGCACCTCGCTCGACCGCCTCGTGCATGCCCCGACAGGAAACACCGGCCGGCGGGCATTCGACGGGCGCGAAGGTCCGGGCAGCGGCAGAAAACCCTGATCGATTAGGCCTAGCCGGCGGTGGCCCGTAACACCAGCGTCAGGTTTCGACCCTGACGCGCCGGTCTGCTCTCGACCCAAGTTGGTCGCCAGAGGGCCTATCGCGCGATCCCGAAAGCGGTCACTCACCAACGCAGGTGGGCACTGCATTCTTGCCGGGCATTCAGGGCTCCCATCGGCCTTCACAAAGCGGGCACCGCTTTCCAGGAACGCCCCGTAGAACTGCTATTCTGTGCGATCAATCCGCCGTGCTGCATGTAGAACTCAACTCGGGCGCGTCATAGGATAGCCGCATCCTGCGTAGTCGAAATCTTGAAGTTCCTGACGGTCGGGAGCGTGCTGGATTGGGGTTCATCGCCGAGCGTCAGGACACCAATAAGAGGCACGCCTTCCGGCTCGCGGCCTGACGGAAACCGACAGCAAATTCCCGACTCTTGAGTACTAACTGATGAGTACTAACTGACCGACAGAACCTTTGGCATGTCGTCACTTCGGCTGCGCACCGGAGCCAGATGGTACATCTGCACGAGGGTTTTGACTGTCAGCATGGCGGGTCGTCTGGCACGTCCGGTGACTCCCCCGGGGCACTGCGAAAAGACCGCGCGACCGATAGCGGTCATTGGATCAAGGTTCGAAGCCTTGCTATGCGTGAGGTAGCCCGGCGATCGCGAGCCCGTCTCCGAGGCAGGATATGAACCGCGGCGTAAAAGGCCATGCCTGCCTTGCGCCCGAGATCGTCAGAAGTGGTTCCTTCCGCACCAGGTGCCGACCCATCCGGCTGGCTTCCGCACGCGCTCCGGTCAACGCCACTGCTGCCACTGCAACCCGTTGTGCCCAATAAGATTGGGGATAGGCCTCCACACCACTCTCGATCCAGCGGGCTGCCTGGCCGTATCGCTCCGCGGCAAAGTGAGCGCAGCCCATCCCGATGAACGTAATGTGCCGGAGCGGTTCGAACGGCATCAGATGAAGCGCGGTCGTGAGTTCGCGGATAGCATCGTCGCCGTCACCAAGGTAAGCCGACATCCATCCGCGACGAACCCAGCCATATGCCAGCAAAGGGTACAGCGTCAGCGCTCGCTCGAGATTAGAGCGGACGTTCGACGAGACCGTGACCTGTGCCGTAGCGGGAGTTATGGATTAGGTTCGCATGGTCTGGGAACATCGGCCGCGAATTGGCTCGGCCATCGGCGGATTGCTGTCACGGATTCCCGGGATGCGCCGAGAGCAGGGCGAAAGACCAGCCTGTTACGCTATTACGATAGTGTAGCAGCCAAAACTGGTGGCCTACGCCAACACAAGGCCGGGCGGACAGGAGTTCCGGCACGTGCCTTTCCGTCACGAGATTAACCGCTTTCTCAGGAAATGCTGCTGTTGAGCCGCAGGGAAGTTGTCGAGAGTGCCGAACACCTCGTATCCCACTGCTTCATAGAATCCGCGCGCCTGGAATGTGGTTACCCACGCCGAGTGGCAACCCCGCGCGATGGCGTGGCTTTCGGCATGTGTCATCAACCTTGTGCCTATACCCCGATGACGCAAACCATCATCAACCCAGAGGCCATCGATGCGCAGCCAATCACAATAGATCAGTCCGGACACCCCACCCTTCAGAGAATTGGCGTTGTCCTGCAACAACACGGCGAACCGTTCGAATTCAGATGGGAATGTGCGGTGATGAAAGGCATCGATCTTCTCGAGAAGGTTATTCCGGGTCTCAGCAGACGGGTTGTTGTCCCACACGACATGAAGACCCGGTGCAATATCGACCAAATTCATGGCTGTGGTCTCCTGGTTGGATCATCCATGATGGGAGCGGGGCGATTCGGCTATGTCGGCCTTCGTGATGATGGTCGGACGCCTTCGGGCCGTGGACTACCCGAACGCGGACAAGCCGGAAATCACCCCCTGCTGTCTTCCGGGGCGGCCGGCGAGCCGGGGGAAAGCTCAGACTGCTACATTACTGGCAAGAGTGTATCGCGCAGGCCTACGCGGTGGGCACAATGATGTTGCACCTAATCGGTCCTGGCGATTTTCCGAGCAATAAAGTCGTCGATGGTCTGGGCGGCAAATCCAGCTTCGGCGAGGATTTCTCGAGTTTGCTGGCCGAGGCGCGGTGCGAGGCGGCCGGTGGGCGGTTCGGTTTCCGACCAGGTGCTTGGCTCGCGCATGGTGCGGATGCGACCCTCGGAGGGATGGTCGACCCAGCGGAAGAATTCGGCGTCGGCGAGATGAGGGTCTTCCATCAGCGTTTCGAGCGTGTGGGGACGCGTGCAGGGGATATCGATCTTTTCGAGAATGTCGAGCCACTCGGCGGTGGTGTGGTGTTTCAGTTCCTCGCCGATCATTTCATAAAGCGAGTCTATGTTGGCGGTGCGGGCCGTGATGTCGGCGAAGCGCGGGTCGGTTTTCAGCATCTCGCCCTTGCCGACGGCCTCGAAGAAGCGGCGCCACTGGCCGTCATTGTAGGGCAGCGCAGCAATGAAGCCGTCCTTGGTGGGATACGGACGGCGGTGTTGC
>JASHQG010000629.1 GCA_030037665.1 Acetobacteraceae bacterium | reverse complement strand
GTCATGGTTGCTGCGCTCACCGGAAGACTCCTATGATGCTTTCGGGCTCTCTCACCGGCGCAGTGCACAGTACCCACCCGCAGACCGAGCGTACGGCTGAGCCGACAATGCGGCCATCTCGCCTGTTGACCTAATCGTCCAAGCGCCGTAGGTTAGGTTCGGGGATGGGGTTCCCTCGTATAATCGCCCTTGGTGGCTGATGACCCCTACCAAAATCACCCGACTATGCGCCCGGGAGAGGATGGTAGGTATGTCACGTAAGCCAAAACCCGACCGTCGGGCTTGCCCTGAAGGCGTCTCGATCGACCGCTTTCTCCAGATTCTCTTGCGGTCTGAGCGGCTCTCCGCGAATTCGACAGCCCCGGAGCGGGCCTCAATAAGGCGACGTGGCAGATGGCGACGGCCGATGGCGGGCGAAAGCTCTCGACCTCCGGTCTGGGCATGTATGTCTACCATGCAATTCCGGGATCATTCTCCCATCGGATCCGAGGTGGCTTAGGAGTCAGCAAGCAATGACCGTAGATACGAGGTTCGAAGCCCTATATGGGCAAATCGCGTTGGTTCGGGGTGCTGGCGATCGTCGCAAGGGCGAGCTTTGCCTCATGTCGTTGGCAGCATTCCTTGCCGGAGAAAGTCATTCCGACAATCCGGCGACCGCGTCGGCGGTAATCCGCAGGTTCGCGATGCAAATCAATGACGAGATGCCTCCTGAACTTCGACAACAGCTCAAGCCATTTGCGCCGTTGATTCTCGGTACACGTGATGGACTTGACAGCGAGCGTGCACACCTACTGATCGCAGCCATGCGTATAGAGCTGTTGCCGCGCGCAGCGACAGAATTCTGTACCGCCGTATCTTTTGCGCCCCTCGCCACGTCGAGAGCAAGGAACAGAATCTGGCCGGAAGTCTATCAGCAGGTTACATCTCTGCTATCCAAAGCTGGCACGCTCAGGGGTGCTCACGAGTGTGATCAGATCGCAGCTGCGGCAGCTCGTTTGATCTGTCACTGCGGTCGGCTGGCGCCGCTGCCTGACCAGCGTGCATGGTACTGGGCAAAAGCGGTAGACCTACTCGATCGCCTGTGTTCGATCGGCAATGAAAACCCTCGACCAGCGATTCCGGAATGGCAGCTGAGCGCCATGAGTGCGTTCCTGCAACAGCGACACCATCATCGCACGCCGCAGGTCGCCTGTCGAAAGCTCGCCAATACGTGGACATATGCGCGCCATTTGCTTCCGGTGCTGGTGAGGTGATTGAGAGCATCCCGCGATGGCTCGCAATCTCTGGGTTGCGAGCCACGGTCACTCAGGACGGCGTGCACGCACACCTTTCGTAGGGCCCGCCGGAGAGCCGCCTGTGCCGACAGTCCGAGTGTCCGCGGCCCGCTTTGATGTGATGTTGCCTCATCACTCCGAACCGGTTGTTGACCTCCGGTCATGCGGTCGCGTGTCGAATTCTTGTCGACCGACCGGCCGTCCAATCTCCGGTCTCTCACGCGCAACGCTCCCTTTTTGTGTCCACCCGAGCATCTGGCTCAATAGGACTGCGGACCGCTACATCCGCAATGTCGCGGCTGCCGAAGTGCTACACAAAATGCAGAGAATCAATCTATTCGGCATCGGACCTACAGCCGCACTGGCGCGATACGCGGCGCCTCTCCTCGCTCGTACGGGGCGCAGAGCGCGGGTCGTCGATGCGACTGGCCTCGCACTCGCTGACCAGATGCTGGACCTCCGTGTGGGTGACGGACTGCTCATGATGGCTTACACCCAGCCATACCGCGCAGTGACGGCGCTCTTCCGCGAGGCCAAGCGGCTCTCTCTTCCTGCGGTTTTGATCGCAGACAGCGCCAATAATCGGTTAGCCGCCCTTGGCGGAGCTGATCCTCCCGGTGCCAAGAGGAAGGGCTGATCGGGTGGCGCTGCATGGCGCAACCTTCGTGGCTCTTGAGGCGCTCATACTGGCTCTCGCTGCATCGGCGCCAGACTCCGCCACTCCGGCCATCGACCCGCGGGCCCGGCTTCAGCTTTGCACCCGCATCCAGCCTCTAGCGGCACGTCTGCATTTGGGGCATTCTTCGCCTCAGCATAGACGAAGGGCCAGATGTCATCGATCTGAATCCGGTGGCAATGGAAGTTGCGGAAGGTCCGATTCCTGCGACGCAGCGATCATCATCAGAACGGCGGCGACGGTGTTGATGCTCGCTATGGTGTTCCGGGTGACGGCTTATTCGTGGTTGACAATCCACCGGAAACCCCGATAGTGCCTGAACCGGTGGCGATGGAGTCCGCCCGTAACCGCCCTCAGGGCTAATGACTCCTCCTGGCCTCGTACGCGAGCACGGGAGGAGTGCGATGATTACGGCGGCTCGGCGCGGTTCCCAGGTTGGTGCCCCTTACGCGTGCGTCCCCCAGATGGACGGAGGGCGCGCATGATCACTGTGCGCGACGTCGTCCTGCAAGTGCTGCAGGTTCTCACCGTCATCTGCCTTGGACCGCTCCTGCAAGGCATCATCGTGCAGTTCGAGGAACGCGTGCAGCGCGGGCAAGGCCCCGGCATTTTCCAGCCCTACCGCGACCTGTGGAAGCTGTTTCACAAAGACATCGTCGCGCCGGAGACTGCTTCCTGGCTCTATTTCGTCACGCCGGTCGTCGCCTTCACCTGCATGATGACGGTGCCGATCCTGATCCCCGTTCTCACCAACTATCCGCTG
>JASHQG010000628.1 GCA_030037665.1 Acetobacteraceae bacterium | reverse complement strand
ATCTGATAGCCAGATTGATAAAGATCCTGCCCAATATAGGCGAGACGTTTGTTGGCGCTGTCGGCCGGCGCATCGGCGTTGTAGGAGAACACCGGAATGCCGGCATCCAGCGCGCGCTGCACCGGCGCGTCGAACGCGTGCGGATCAACAATCGGCACGGCGATCGCGGCGGCTTTCGCGGCGATCGCGGCGTTCATAGCGTTCACCATCTGAGCCACGTCGGCGTTGGCCGAGCCGGTCCACTGGGAGTCGCAGCCCAGCAGCGCGCACGCGTCCTCGATGCCGTACTGGGTCGGGACAAAGAACGGGTTGGTCGTTACATGATTGACGAACACCAGCTTCCAGCGCGGATGCGAGGGGAACGCGCCTGGGCCCGCGGCTCGGGCCTGGGTGGCGCCGAGCAAAGCCATTGCGCCGCCGAGGCTTGCACCATGCAACATGGCGCGGCGCTGGATCCAAATCCGGTCGCGGACTGGCGACATCGCTTCCTCCTCTGTCCGATATTGTTGGGTTGTCGGTTAGATAGGACTGAACCGGCATGCGGCAAAGGGCGCCAATCACGAGCGCGAGAGTGCCCTTCGGAATGGCACCCAGACGGGAACGGTATGACACTGGCTCGGCGCCGGTGCTACGCTTGCCCCCGCTCGAGAGGAAACCATGCTCACACAAGCCCAGATCGACCAATACAACGCCGTGGGCGCCATTGTCGTGCCCGACGTGCTGACCCAGGCGGAAGTGCAGCGCCTGCGCGACGTGACAGATGGATTTGTTGAACGCGCGCGGGGCCTCACCACGCACGACGAGGTGTACGACCTGGAGGACAGCCACACGCCGGAACACCCCCGTGTGCGCCGCATCAAGGCAACGCATCTGCAACATCCGGAATACGGCCGGTTGATGCGCCATCCCGGGATCATCGCCGTGCTGCGTGCGCTGTGGGGGCCGGACATCCGCTTCGACACCGCCAAGCTGAACATGAAATGTGCCGGCTTCGGCGCGCCGGTGGAATGGCATCAGGACTGGGCGTTCTATCCGCACACCAACGATAATCTCGCCGCCGTCGGCGTCATGATGGACGACATGGCGATGGAGAATGGCCCGCTGATGATCATACCCGGCAGCCATCGTGGGCCGACCTTCGACCACCACGCCGACGGCATTTTCTGCGGCGCGATGGACCCGACAAACCACGACGTCGATTACGCTTCGGCTATGCCGCTGACCGGCCAGGCCGGCGCGATTACCGTGCATCACGTGCGCGCGGTGCACGGATCGGCGCCCAACGTCTCGGACCGCGACCGCCGCTTGCTGCTGTTCCAGTTCCGCGCCGCCGACGCCTGGCCGCTGCTCGGTTTTCCGGGCGGCATCGAGAAGTTCAAGTCGCTGATGGTGGCGGGCGAACACCGCGAACCACGGCTCGCGCCAGCGCCGGTGCGCCTGCCGTTGCCGCCGGCAACGAAGCAAGGCTCGCTCTATGAAAACCAGAAAGGGATGCGTAACCGGTTCTTTGAAAACCCTGCCGCCACGCGCCCCCTGGAGCCGGCAAAATGAGCGAGCGTGTCGGTCCGCCGATCTCACGCGAGGATCCGATCGCCGACCGCACGCCGCAGCCGTTCGGAAGCGGGCCGGCCGATCCGATCGTGTTCGATGCGTCAGCGCGCGCGATGCGGCAACGTTCCGTGAACTTTGCGGCGAAACGCTACGTCGACATGCTGTATGTCAGCGGCCTGGATCGAGCGACGGCTGACCGGCATTTCCGCTGGCGCGCGGCGCCCGTGCCGGCCGGCCTGTCCGGCGGCGGCCCCGGTGGCGACCTCGCCGCATTGTTGGGAGCACAGCGCCGCGGACAACTCGACATCGAAGCTGATAATGGCGATTACCGCGTCACCGTGACGTGGACCGACCCGGAGTTCGGTCCCCCGGTGGCCGGATCCGCCATTGCGCGGCACAACTATGGCGGGATCCTGCTTGGGCCGCACGCAGTGCCGTCCTTCGATCCCAAGCCGATCGCGCGTCAGATGCAGGGCGGGGGCCATCATTGGCCGGTGGGGGAGGAGGTCGAGCCACCGCAGCCGCCGCCAGTCAAGCTCGTCGCTGCGCTGCGCGCGCTGTTTGCCAGTTCGCCGGGCCTCTACGGCATTCTGATCGCTTCCCCGCATCGCGTGCTGGTCGAACGCTATAATCCGTGGAGCGGCCCGGATCGCGCGACGCCGAGCTGGTCCATGACCAAGGCCATTACCTGCACGTTGATCGGCCGGCTGATCCACGATGGGTGGCTCAATTCGGTGTACGATCCGGCGCCGGCGCCACTTTGGCAGGATCCGCGCGACATCCACCGGCTGATCAGCATCGACCATCTGCTGCGGATGCGCTCCGGCCTGGGTTTTCCGGTACGGCATGACGACGGGCGCATCACGCTCGGGTTCGAGAACAGCGCGGTGTACCAGGATGCGGGAAATGCGTTCGACGCGGCACAGCGATCGATCGTGGCGACGACGCCCGGCAGCGTGTTCCGCTATGTCAACAGCGGCATGAACGTGCTGGGCGCGATCATCCGCGACCTGATCGAGCGGCGCGGTCTGCCCTATCACCAGACCGTCTATGCGCTGCTGGCGGACCGGCTGGGCATGGCGAGCTACCAGCACTCCGCCGATATGGCGGGCAATTTCATTGCATCCGGCGCCGGGTTCGCCACGCTGCGTGATTACGCAAAACTGGGCGTGCTGTACTTGCAGGATGGCGTATGGAACGGCGAGCGGTTACTGCCGGAAGGCTGGGTGGATTACGCGCTGACAGCGACACAAACCGGCAGCAGCTATGCCGCATGTTTCCGCACCAACATCGACGGACAGTTTCCGGATCTGCCGCGCGACACCGCATGGGCGTCAGGTGCGTCGGATCAGCGCATTTTCATCCTGCGTAAGCACAAACTAACCGTGGCGGTGAACAACGAGACCGACCATCCCATGGACCTTGCGGCTCTGAACCGCGTGATAGCCACGGCCATCGCCGAGCTGAAATAGGGAGACGCGAGCAATGCCCGTCCGCAATGTCGCGCGCGAGAAACTGGAAAAGGGCGCGTTGTCGCTCGGCGTTGGCGTGCGCCTGACGCGCAGTGTGGAGATCGCCAAGGCGATGGCGACTGCAGGGTTCGATTGGTTGTTTCTGGATATGGAACATGGCGTGATGTCGCTCGAGGCGTGCGCGCAGATCTCCACTGCGGCACTGGATGCCGGCATTGCGCCGATCGCGCGCG
>JASHQG010000627.1 GCA_030037665.1 Acetobacteraceae bacterium | reverse complement strand
GGAAGTCGATGACTATCGGGACCGCATCACATGCATTGACGGGTTGGCGCGGCGCGCATTGTGTGGGCATCACCGCAATGATCTCAAGCTTTACCTTACCTATCAATCCGGAGCTGCTGCCGACTTGCGATTGATGTTCGCGCGAGAAAGAGCTTGTTGTGCGTTCCTGAGCTTCGCTCTGCAACAGGACCCGGGTTCAATTGCAGTTACTGTCATCGCGCCGGAAGTGGTGCGGGGTTCCACCGATGCGCTATTCGCGCCATGCCTCGCTGCCCGATCTAAGCTTGTAATTCAATAACCATCGAGCATGGTGATGATGTCGCAGTCGCACCCGACAGCGGACGCCGCGAGCGGTTTTTGAGCGCCGCAGCAGTGTGATCACCCGCACACCCCGCTGGCCAAGCACCGCGCGCACAAGAGCCTGCGCCTTAAAGCCGGGGGATGAATACCCATCCGACAGTCGCTGGCGCCGCTGGCCTGATACTGCCATGCCAGGGCATGCTAGCTCGTCTCCATTCGAGGCCAGGAAAACCCGCTTTCATGCATGTTTTCCGGGTTCTGACCTGCGATGATCACCCACACAAATCACGGAAACCCTGAAAGATCGACCGTGCAGCCCTGGGGTGCCACCTCTCAACCGCCAGTGCGGCACCCGTCCCGGCGGGGCGACATCGCCGAAATCCGCAGACCGACAACGCAGATAGGGTTCAGCCAACGTTCCTTGGCTACAGGAAGGCCGTGTGCGGCGTGCTGAGCGCGGTGCAGAAGTCGATGTAGCGCTGAATGGCAGGTCACAACCCCCGACGACCCGCTGCAGGGCGCCCGTTACGTCCGGTCGGATCGACGGCCTCGTCACCGTCGGCTACGATGGTGCACGAGCGGCGTCCCAGGCCGCTGAGACGACTGGCCTTGACGACATCGCGGTCTGCCGTCGCCTGCGTGGAGCTGGGTTCCCCGTCGTCGGTTCTTCCGCTACCGGTGGCGAAGTCGCTGGGGCCGGAGGCAAGGCCGTGCTGACCACGGGAAAGACACTGACCGTCACCGTCAGCCAGCAGGATGGGGCGGACTCTGTGGGCGGCGGTGGCAGCCTCGTCATTGACGCCGTAATGTCAAAATGGGCAGTCGCCAGCGGCGGCAATGCGGTTGCCCCTCTGGATGGTGCAAGCCCGCACCTCGCGCTCCGGTCACTGATCGATGATGGCCTGCGCGAGGTGAACCGACGAGCACCTCGCCCGGCCCGGTGCTGGACGAGGCGCCATCGATGAAACTCGCGGGGATTCTGGCCGGCTCTGCACTGCTTGTCCTGACATCACACGCTCAAGCGCAGACGCTGGTGCTGGGCCCGGCAGGTATCGCGCGCAGCGAGGGACTGGGTCGCGCCTTCGAGACCTTCTCGATATTCGGCGGCACACCGGGCGTCGCCGCAGCGCAGTTTTACAGCGACTTCGATCTGAACAACTTCCAGCTACCCATCGCCCACACTTTCAAGCCGATAGAGGGAAGCTACCTTGACGGCATCGCCCCATATGCCGAGCTCACTCCGGACTATCTGACGGCCGACCGGACCTTCCTGCTGACACCCAGCGCCGCCTCGCCACGCAGCGTGAAGCTGTCGTTCGATGCCTGGTCCACCCTTGCGGGCGGCGGAATTGACATACCACTTGGCACCGGCTTCCGCCTGCGACCGATCCTGCTCGCCGGCTATTCTCACGTGGGTGGTGACGCCACTTTCTTCGGTCCGAACGCCGCACTCTTCCACTCGCTTGTGGGCGGCATTTTGAGTGACGCATCGCTGAGTTCAACACTGCTGGGGGGCGCCCTAGAACTGGTCTACGAGACGCGGTTCCGCGGCGATATAACGTTGAGAGCGCAGATACGCTACAACGAACTCGCTGCCGTGGTGACGAGTGCTTCGAGCACCGCGTTGAAGCAGAATGGCAGCTTCGGCGTCGCGAGCACCTCCACCGTCTTATCCGGGCCAACAGGGTGGCACATTGCCGCCAACGCCATTCGCTGGCTCGGCTATGCAAACGGTACGTGGCTGCCCGACACCAACCGCCGAACCTTGGGCTTCAACGCGTTCGCCGAGATCGGCGCAGGGTTGCAAGTGATCGCCCCGAATGTCGTTCCCGGTGTGCAAGGCGGAACTGTACGCGCGTCGGCGATTGTCGGACCAGGTGTGACAGGGTGGCTGTTCAGCGCCGCACTCGATTTCTAGAGCGGGATGAACCTTCTGCGAAGCAGCGGCGGTTCCCGAATCAGATGAAATCCGGCTGAACATGCTGGCCGGGGCTGGGGGCCAGCAGGCACGACCCGCAAGATGCATACGCCAATCGCCCGCATTTGAGCCACCAACCGCGGAACGATGAGCTGTCCCTGATGTTATTGCATCGGGACAAAGCGCCGTAGCTCTGAACCGAAATGCCTCGTCACGCCGTCCGGCAACGGCCCAATCACTGTCCGCCCGTCCGGCGCTGTTCAACGTTTCCCGCGACAGCGAATGACCTGAGCGTGCAGAAGCACATTCTGCACGACCTAATCTTCATAGTCCTTGAAGCTCGACCCAGCCGACACGGCCGCCTTCACGATCTCATGGTCAACCGCGACCTTCGGCGCCATTTTGCCCGGGCTGCGTCGCTTGTCACGCCTCCCGGTTGGCTTGGGCGTGGTGGCGCGCTCCATCTCACTCAGCTTGATCTGCGGCCGTCCACATAAGCTCCTTGAGGCGTGCAGTTCCTCGCACAGATCACCGGCCAGTTGGTCAAGCTGAGAAACCTTGGTCGCAAGCTTCCGGACCAGCGTGTCCTTGTCCGCCGCCGGTAGCTTGCTCAGGCTTAGGGCGTTGCTCACCTCGGCCTTAGACTTAGAGTCGACACACCGGTTACCACCTCTAGCGCTTCTTGGTCCGTTGGCTCGCTCGTGGACCGACCCGGCTCGCCGACTGGACCCTAGCCCTGGCGCAGCCGTGCCCGGCCTTTTGCTTCGATAGCCCGCGTGGCGTCAAGTTCAGACTAGACAACTTTACAGGCCTCCGGTGAGTCCGGTATCAAACCGGTGCAGCTCGGGTGTTGTCATCGTTGAACACATGAACCTCAGGCAGCTCGGCTACTTCGTTGCGGTCGTCGACTCGGGCAGCTTCTCGCGTGCCGCCAAGCGCGCGAACGTCGCGCAACCCGCGTTGAGCGAGCAGATCGCC
>JASHQG010000626.1 GCA_030037665.1 Acetobacteraceae bacterium | reverse complement strand
GGCGTGATGCACATCCTGGTGCGCGACGGCACCTGCGACCGCGACTACCTCGCGCGACACACGCTCGGCTTCGACCGTGTCGAGCGTGACGTGCTGCCGCGCTTCACTCCCGATCGCGTGGCGGAAATCACCGATGTTTCCATCCGCGACATCGAGCGTTTCGCCGCGATGTACGGCGCGGCAAAGGCGTCGTTCATCCGCCTGGGCTGGGGCATGACCCGCTTCGTCCATGGCGGCCAGGCGTTGCGCAGCGTGGCACTGCTGCCCGGGGTCACCGGCGCGTACGGCCGTTACGGCGGCGGCGCCTTGCTGTCGACTGCCGCATCGTTCGAGCTGAACTACGACGCAGTGCGCAGGCCGTCCGGTCCCACCGCGACGCGCACGGTCAATCATCTGCGTCTCGGCGAAGCACTGTTGGAGCTCTGCGATCCCCCCATCCGCGGATTGTTCATTGCCGCCAACAATCCCGCGATCACCTGCCCCAATACCGCCAAGACCCGCCAGGGCCTGTCGCGCGACGACCTGTTCACCGTCGTACATGATCCATTCCTCTCGGTCACCGCACGCTATGCCGACATCGTGCTACCCGCCGCGACCTACCTGGAGAGCGAGGACTTCTTCCGCGCCTACGGCAGTTACTACATGCAGTTCAGTCACCGCGCTGTCGAGCCGCAGGGCGAAGCATGGTCGAACCTGCGTCTCGCGCAGACGCTGGCACAGCGGATGGGTTTGCAGGATCCGGTGTTCCGGATGTCGGAACGCGAAATCCTGCGCGAAATGTTCCGCGGCGCGCGGGGTGCCGCCGCGGCGCACAGCCCCGATGAACTGCCGGATGCCGGTCCGGTCTGCATCGCGCCGAAGAATGGCCAGGAATTCCGTACGCCATCCGGCAAACTGGAATTCTATTCCCCGTCGCTGGAGGCGCAGGGCTTGGCACCCATGCCGGACTGGCAGCCCGAGCCCGCTCCGGAGGGCAAGCTGCGGCTGCTCACCGCACCGGGATATTTCCAGAGCCATACGGCGTTTTCCGGCGTCGCGTCTCTGCGCGCCCGTGAAGGCACACCGTTTTGTGTGCTACACCCAACCGATGCCGCCGCCCGCAACCTGGCCGACGGCATGCACGTGCGGCTGTTCAACGAATGTGGCCAGATCGGCCTGACGCTGCGCGTGCGCGATGAAGTACAACCCGGCGTCGTGCTGGTCCCCGGCCAACGCCCGGATGGCGAAGCGGTGTCGGGGACCGTGAACATGCTGTGCGACGACCGCTTCACCGATATGGGGGCTGGGGCCGCCTATCAGAGCACGTGGCTCGACGTGACCGCGTGGTAGCTGCCTGCCTCGCATGACATGCGCCCGACGGGCGTCCCCGCTATCCACCCTTATCCCCGCTAGTCACAACGTGCAGTCCGGCGGCGCTGCCGCTAGACTCTCCCGTCATGAACACCATCGGCGATTCGCCCCTGGTCGGCCTGTCGCAACGCCTGCCGCCATCCAATATGCAGGCGGAACAGGCGCTGCTCGGCGCGCTGCTCGCCAACAACAAGGCGTATGAGCGCGTCTCGGAGTTTCTCGAGGCCGGCCACTTCGCTGACGCGATTCATGGCCGCATCTATCAGGCGATCGCACGGCGCATCGAAGCCGGCCAGCTGGCCGACGCGGTCACGCTCAAAGCGGAATTCGAACACTCTGGCATTCTCGAGGAAGTCGGCGGCACCGCCTATCTCGCGCAGCTCCTGACCGCAATGGTCGGTATCATCAACGCCGGCGAGTACGGCCGCGCAATCCACGACGCCTGGCTGCGCCGGCAGTTGATCGATATCGGCGAGACCGTGGTCAACAACGCCTTCGGCGGCGACAGCGACTTTGGCGGCACGCAACAGATCGAATCCGCGGAGCAGTGCCTTTTTGATCTCGCAACGCGCGGCAACACCATCGGCGGATTCGTCCCGTTTGAGAAGGCGCTGGTTGAGGCGATCCAGGGCGCCGAGCGCGCGTTCCATCGCTCCGGTCACGTATCCGGCCTGACCACCGGCCTGCGCGACCTGGATGCGAAGACCGGCGGGATGCATCCGTCGGACCTGTTGATCCTTGCCGGCCGTCCTGGCATGGGAAAGACCGCGCTTGCCACCAAGATCGCATTCGGCGCCGCGAAGGCGCTGCTCGCCGAAGCGCGCGCGAACGATCCGAATGCCATGGCAAGGCGCTGCGTTGCTATCTTCTCGCTGGAAATGAGCGCAGAACAATTGGCGACACGTCTGCTGAGCGAGGAAGCGCAGGTCTCCAGCGACCGGATCCGCAAGGGCGATATTCATCAGCGCGATTTCGACCGCTTCGTGCAGGTGAGCCGCACGTTGCAGGGGCTGCCAATCGAGATCGACGATACGCCGGCTTTGACGCTGTCGGCGATGCGCACGCGTGCGCGGCGGTTGAAGCGCACCAAGGGACTGACGCTGATCGTGGTCGATTATCTCCAGCTGATGCGACCGGCGGCGGGGACGAAGCCGGAGAACCGCGTGCTGGAGATCAGTCAGATCACCCAAGGGCTGAAAGCGATCGCCAAGGAACTGGATGTGCCGGTGCTGGCGCTGTCACAGCTCTCGCGGCAGGTGGAAAATCGCGAAGACAAGCGGCCGCAGCTTTCCGATCTGCGCGAGTCGGGAACGATCGAACAGGACGCGGATGCGGTGATGTTCCTTTATCGTGAAGAGTATTATCTGGAGCAGCGTGAACCGCAGCTGGCCCGGTTCGACAATGACGAGAAGTTCCATGCCGCGGTCGATAAGTGGAAGCAGGACATGGAGAGGGCGCACAACAGGGCGGACCTGATCATTGCCAAGCAGCGCCACGGACCGACCGGGAGCATCGCGTTGTTCTTTGAGGCCGAGTTCACTCGGTTCGCTGATCTCGATCTGGTGCACGGCGAGTTCGCCGGATAGGCGTCAGCGTTCCGCGCCGAGCGCCGCAGTCAAGCTGGTGCGCACGATCCATGCGGTATTGTGCGCGGGCGCCTTGTTGGCGTCGTAGCCGGCGAAATAGATCGCGTCGCTGTCGCCGGGAAACGGCGAACGGCAGATCGACCGCGTCGATACCAGGGGATGCGGAAATCGGGCGGTGATCTGATGCAGGCTGTAGCGACGGTCGGGCCAGCGAACCAGATACCAGGCTCCGCTTTCCACCTGGCCATAACCGACATCGACGACGCTGTGTCCTGTCGGAACCAACGCGGTGCGCGGCACGAATGCCTCGAGGCCCAGTAGGATCGCGTTACCACGGCCGGGAACGGCGACGGTCGTCATGTCATTGTAGGCAGCTATGATGTAATTGACCGGCATGCCCCAGTGGCGTGCGAGGAAAGCGGCAAGTTCGAGCTCAGTCGTATCACTACCGGATCTTGGATCGATGCGCACGATGCGGGCCGCGTTGCCTTCGACAGCAGCCAGCAGCGCGCCTCCCTCGATCGCTGTCAGACCGCGCAGGCCGGTCTCGGAATGTCCCGGACGAGGGTTTGTGTAGACCGGTTGCCACCGCGGGGTCGCGCCGTCGACCCGCGCAAAAATCTGCTGTCCGACAGCGGCATACAGGCGGCCGTTCGTTTCAGCAAAGCTGCTGACGCGGAGACGGCCGGTAAGGCCGGAAAACCCGGTCGAAGCGGACGATGCGTCCAGCTCGGGGACCGGCTCCCAGCGGATTTGGCCGGGCACGGCGGTATCGTAATGACCGGCAAAAATGCCGTGCGGCATTTGCCCCGCAAACACCAGATCGGTCCCCGTCACCTGGTCACGATGCGCGCCGAAGCTGCGAATCTGCGGCAGAAAATCGGGTGCCGTCGGGTCGTGCGCGAGAGTCGTCGCGCACCATGTTCCGTTTACGTCATCTCGGCTGAACACACGCGAAGCGCCGGTGAGATCCCACGTAGAGGCGAGCAGTACCGAGACCGGTTGTGTCAGCGCACGGCCAGCGCCGTCGGTGGTGAACCTGACGGAGGCTAACGCACCCACCGCGAGGTCGCGACGACGCCCGTTCGGTCGACGCTCATCGAATGCATGATCGACCCGCCAGCCCAGGTCGGGCGCACCAAGAATCAGGATTTGTGGACCTTGCCAGCCCTCCCACCCGGGTCGGTCTTCCCAGTACCCGTTGCCGGCGTAGAGCTTGCCTGCATGCGCAACGAGCAGCCGCATTTCGGTGCCGCCGGCGAACTGACCTGCCTCGTCGCGTGCGCCGGCAATATAGGATGGCACAAAAGTCGCTCCGCGAACGTACGCGGCGACTGCCGGCATGGCGCCTGTTGATGCTTGCAGCAAATGGCGTCGCGAAAGAGGCAGTCCCATTAGTCCTCGCACATGCTTTCAGCGTCGTGTGATACGCGTCGACCTGTTTGAACAGCGAACACTTCAGCCAATACTCTGGGTCGGCCGAGATCGCCGCCTTCTGAGGCTGATTCCTTCGGTGGGGACCACACGGTCCTTACGCTCCTCCAGTGTCACGCGGCGCGGGTCCGTCGCCGTGCGCCGCGTGGCCCCGCCACCCGAGCGCGCCAACTGAACGGACCGAGCCTCGCTGAAGACCGACGATAACCTCCACCCTTGACGCCACGGGCCACTGTGGCTGTGTCCACTCGCAGGCCAGCAAGACCGGAAGGGAGGCTGCTGTCAGTATCCCAACATGAAGGAACGAACGTGGGCGGATTTTGAGCTCTTCCAATCGCGTCGCCTATCCCGTCATGAGCAGGCTTTGCGAAAATGAGTAGACTTTACGAAAATGAGCAGACTTTACGAAAATGAGTAGGCTCATGACGGCTGTCGTAGCCCGACGGCCGCTGGCTCATGTGTCTGAACCGTGGTTTGGTGGAAGCTCTTGGCGGCGCGTGCCGTCGCTTCTCGGGAGGTCGCGGGTAAGACGGGCGTAACTCGATACTTCCGCCTGCGTGGTTCATTGGTTATACTAACGGGGCGGCCATCGGCGTTTGGCTTGGTAACGGCGATGAGTGCCCCATGCATGGGGTGACGGGTTGAGATCTGCCCGCTCGCGTGTTTCATAAGATCGCCTCTGCTGTCCGCTAACGAGATCAAGCTGCGTTACTGAAGAAACCGGATCGGCCTCGGTCTCGTCCCCGCCATCGCATCAACCCCGTGTGCTGAAAGAGGAGACTTCCATGACGAAGGTCCATCAACTGAGTGCGCTGATTGCCGTCAGCGCTTTGCTGGGTCTCTCCGCCTGTGGCAATAGCAACACACAAGCTCAAGCCGCCCCAGTCGCCGCACCACCGCCGCCGGCCCCGGCCGCGGCCCCGGCCCCTGCTCCTCCCCCTCCGCCCACCCCGATGATCGCACCTGCCGCCACACCCCATGTCATCCGCCAAGTTCAGACCGTGTTGCGGAACGCGGGAGATTACCATCTGGCCGTCGATGGTCGTGACGGATCGGGGACCCGTCTCGCCCTTCGCAGGTGGCAACACGCCCACAACCTGCGCCCCACAGGCACCATCGATTCGGCCACTCTGCAGTCGATGAACATCCAGTAAAGCAGACAGCTCGCAGACTGCGGTACGACCTGGCTATGGAAATGGTGCTCATCCTGCCGTGGACGGCCGGATGGGGGCGATGACCGTCCGCGCACCGCGGGACTTCGAACGGCAGCACAATTTGCGGGTCACTGGTCGCGCAGAGTTGGAGACCGTCGAAGCACTTGGCGTTCAACGCCGCGGCTTGCGGAAGCCGATGACAGCGGCAGGTGGCGACTTGAGCCGCCTGTCGCTCGTCGGCAGCGTGCGGACCGTCAGCTTCACCAGTGTTTGTCGCACCAGGAGTGATATCGCCCTGATCCGATAGCTGGGCATGTATCGAGGCTGCGCGCTTTAATGAGCGTCGGTGCGCATGAGCTCACGGTGTCGATGCTGCAGACCAACTCCGACCCGTCGGTGATGCGCGCCGCCAGTACTCGTGACCGTCGTCGGCCGGTGCTCAGAGCACCAGGTTGGTAGAGATGTCGGTGGCGAGATTGACCGATCTTTTCGGCCGTGATGGCGAGCTGTAGCGATTTAGCAACAAGCAGGATCGCCCTGACAACCGCATTCGTTTCATCATGTTTTGTAATACCGTGGCGTTTGTCGCGCTGTACGGTGATGGTGCCGGACCTCGTGCATGCCAGCGGTTGGCATCCTGGGTCGTGCCGGCCTGGCTGACGCCCGAGAAAGCCATGTGTCTACGCGCCTTGCGTTTGGGGCTGGCATCGACGGGCTCGGTTGTCCCGCTGCGGCTGATCATGGCTGCGGGCCGATCTGCCAGCATGGCGGCATCGCCTGAAGCGAGCGATCTGCCCACGGCTACGCGTGACGCTTGACTATCAGAAGGTGACCACTGCGGTATTCTTGGTTCTGCTGGCCCTACGCGCCGATAATCAGGCGGCTGCCACCCTATTCACGCTTTCGCGCTCTTGGCCCAAGTTCCGAGCCCTCGCAGCAATATTCGCAGAAGGTCCAAATCGGACCAGCAGTCCGAATGAAGTCCTAATAACACCGACCGCCGCAGTCGGTGACCGGTGTGGCCCAGCGGTGGCTGGTAAGAAAAGTGATTCATTCGCGCAGACGCATGAGCCTATTCCACGCATCTTGCCACCCGCCGCGGATGGCATTGTCGGTGTCCTAGATATGGCGGCTGTGAAAATTGCCGCGGAGAATTTCCCAGACGTTGTTTGCCGGATTCAACGCCGGCGAACAGGCCGGCAATGGCAGCAGAACGATGCTGTCGGGTTGCTTCAGACGCGGCGAGGTGCTGCTGGAACCAACCACGATCGGCCTATTCTGCGGAACAGCTATGGCTGCGATTGCGCGCGGTACGTACGGCGATGGCATCGGTGGCAACTCACAGTCGTGGAACCTTCCATTGCTTGCGGCCCGATGCTGCGACGGGCCCGCTACCCGACCGGCAGCAGCGCTCCGGAAATCCCGCTCGCAGCGTGCGACAACAGGAACAGCATGGCCTCGGCAACTTCGGCCGGCGTTACCCAGCGCGAGCGGTCAGCATCGGGCATCGCGGCACGATTTTGTGGTGTGTCGATCGTCGTGGGCAGCACGGCGTTGACGCGGATACGGTCAGGCCGCAGTTCATCGGCAAGGCTTTCGGTCAGCCGCATCACCGCGCTCTTGGTCGCGGCATAAGGCGCCATCTGGCTGCTGCCGCGCAGACCGGCGGCGCTGCCGATGCCAACCAGCGAACCGCCGCCGGCGGCGCGCAGCGCCGGTACGGCGGCGCGATACATGTTCCAGGTGGTCTTCACGTTCAGAGTGAACATCGCGTCCCACGCCGCCAAATCGGTACTGGCGAGGTCGCCCATCGCGAAGCCGCCAACCGTCGTGGCAACGCCGTGAAGACCGCCGAGCGTTGCGACAACGCGCCCCACCATCGCCGCTGCTGAGGCCGGATCCTTGAGATCGACGTCCGGTATCGCAAGATGGCGATCGGGATTATCCAGGTTCCCGACCATGGCGGCCAGCGGCGAAGCAAGCGCATCAACCGCCGCCACCCTGGCACCGCGGCTGGCCAGCAAACGGGCAACGGCGGCGCCGACATTGCCGGCGGCGCCGGCGACGATGATGACTTTGCCAGTGAACATCAATTCCGGCCCCTCCGGTTGTTGCGCGGCTCAGAGATGGAGCGGCTCTACGTCCATCCACCTTCCTTCGGCCACGCTGCGATAAGCAAGATCGGCCAGCTGCACCGCCTTTGCGCCTTCGACCAGGTCAGGCCCGTACGGGGTATCCTCCGCGACGTGGCGCAGGAATGCCTCCCAGCACTGGCGGAATGGATTGCCGCGAGGCAGCGTATCCGGCACTTCCTGCCACTGCGCACGGAAATCCATGTTGGCCTGCTGGCCGCCACCAAAAAATGCCTCGGGCGTATTGACCGCAGCCTGTGTCCAACAGCGGAAACGTCCCGCGACCGCCGAACCCGCTGTGCCGTCGATTTGCACCACCATCGTGTCGTCCCGCCGTATCCGGGTGGCCCAACTGTTCATGATCACGCCGACGGCGCCGTTCTCCAACCGCACCAGCGCATGCGACGTGTCCTCAGCATCGACTTTGTAGAGCAGCCCATCCTCATCGACCCGTTCCGGAATTGCCGTTGCCATCAGCGCGCATACCGCGGCGACCGGCGAAGCCAGGCGGTCGATCATGTAGCGCCAGTGTGCCATCATATCGAGCGCGAGCCCGCCTCCTTGCCGCTTCTGATAGTTCCAGCTTGGTCGCTGGCAGGCCTGTGTCTTGCCATCGAAAATCCATGAACCCGCATCGATGCGAATCGACAGTATGCGGCCGAAGAAACCCGCGTTCTTCAAGAATAAAAGCTTAGCAAAGCCAGGCAGGAACAATTTGTCCTGGATGACACCGTGCTTGATGCCAGCAGCGTGCGCAGCGCGCGCCAGCGCCATCGCTTCCTCCACCGTCGGCGCGGTGGGCTTTTCGATGTGGATGTGCTTACCGGCCGCGATGGCGCGCCGCACGCGCGTCGGGCGATCGCCTGTCGCGGCACAGTCCATGAAGATCGAGTCCGGGCCGGCGAACGCTTCATCGAGGCTGGTGGTCCAGCGCTGCCCGCCATGTGCCGCGGACAGCGTCTTCAGCCGCGCCGCGTCGCGGCCGACCAGCAGCAGTTCGGGGATCAGCCTGTTGCCGTTGCGCAGCCTGAGCCCGCCATCGGCGGCGATCGCGAGCAGGTTCGCCATGTGCTGCGTGGTGCCCATGCGGCCGGTCGCGCCGTTGATAATGACGCCAATGCGGTGGTCGGTCATGCGTTTCCCCTGCTTCCCGCCGATTGCGCGAGGCACGATATACCGCCTTCAACCGGCGGGAAGACTCGCCACCAAGCAGCCAGGGCCATTGCATGTCGACCCGTAGCCGCACCGTCACCGCCGATGAGGCCGACATCCGGCTGGACCGCTGGTTCCGCCGGCACTTTCCCGGCCTGCCGCAGAGCGCCATCCAGAAATTCTGCCGCACTGGCCGGGTGCGCGTTGACGGCCATCGCGCCGAAGCCGCCACGCGCCTGGCTCCGGGCCAGAGCGTCCGCATCCCGCCGCTGCCCACCGCGCCGCCACAAGTTGCGGCCCCGCCGGTGGATCCGGACGCGGCGAAGCACTTGCAAGATCTGGTGATCTACCGCGACGACGAGGTCCTCGTGGTGAATAAGCCGTACGGGCTGCCGGTGCAGGGTGGGCCGGGCATCACCCGTCATCTCGACGCGATGCTGGATGCTCTGCGCTTCGGCTCGGCGGAGCGTCCGCGGCTGGTGCACCGGCTGGACCGCGACACCTCGGGCGTGCTGCTGCTGGCGCGCACACCCGGCGTCGCTGCCAGGCTGGCCGCTTTGTTCCGTGGCCGCGAGGTACGGAAAATCTACTGGGCGGTGACGGCGCGGCGGCCAATCCCACCGGCCGGCCGCATTGATTTGCCGCTGAAGCGGATCGGCGGCGCGCGCGGCGAGCGCACGACGATGGCGGAGCCGGGCGATCCGAACGCGGCGCGGGCCGTCACCGAGTTTCGTACGCTCGATCATGCGGGGCAAAAACTGGCCTGGCTTGAACTGCGCCCGCTGACCGGTCGCACGCATCAATTGCGCGTGCACTGCGTGGCAATCGGCGCACCGATCCTGGGCGACGTGAAATATGCCCGGCCGGATCAAAACGGCGCGTTCGCCGCCACGATAGACGGTCTACCCACCGGTCTGCATTTGCACGCGCGGGCCGTTGCCTTTCCCCATCCGGCGGGCGGCACTCTGGTGGTGGAGGCCGACCTGCCTCCCCACATAGCGCAAACGTTCGGCGTGCTGGGCTTTCACGCGCCGCCCGCGCGCCCGCCCGGGCGGCTTCGGGAGTGAAACGGCATGTTGCGTCGCGCATTGCGCATCGGCCTGATCATCGCAGCGATTGTGATTGTGCTGGTGATCGGCGCCGGCGCCGCGTTTGTAGTGACGTTCAATCCGAACGAATTGAAACCGCGGATCATCGCCGCGGTAAAGCAGGCCACAGGGCGGGATCTGCTCCTGAAGGGTGACATCGGTCTGAAGCTATCGCTCTGGCCGACGGTGGAAGTCAGTGGCGCGTCGCTGTCGAATGCGCCAGGGTTTGCGCCACCCGAGATGGCGACGCTGCGGAAGCTCGACCTGCAGCTCGCGGTGCTACCACTGCTGCGCCATCGCATCGAGATCAATCGGCTGATCCTGATACAGCCGGATGTTCATCTGCAGACCAACGCGCAGGGCAATTCCAACTGGATATTCACCCCGCCAGCCGCGAGCCCGGCAGCAGTTCAGCCGCATCCATCGGAAAAGGCCCCCCCTACACAGGTGAGCATCGCTGCCGTGAAGATCACCGATGGCGCCATCACCTACCGAGACGATCGCACCCGGCGCACGACAACACTGAACGTCCAGCAATTCACGTCGACCGCGGCGTCGCCGCGTGCGCCGCAGCATATCAGCCTCGATGCGTACCTTGACGGCGCCAGGTTCAATCTCGCTGGTGTCATCGGGCCACTGGCCCAGCTGCAGAACCTGTCGTCCACCACGCCATGGCCGGTCGACGTGGCGCTGGCTGCCGCGGGCGCCAAGCTCAGTGTGAAAGGAACGCTGACGCAGCCGCTGCAAGGCCGCGGCTACGCGCTGACCGTGCAGGGTTCGATAGCCGACCTGGCAACGCTCGCGAAGCTGGTGTCCGCTCGTAACCTGCCGCCGCTCCAAGACATTAACTTCAGCACCAGGATCGCCGATACCGGCAAACCGTTGCCGCAGATCTCCGATCTGACGCTGGATGTCGGACCGAGCGATCTCAAGAGCGTCGTCGCCGGGCTCAAAATCGACAAGTTGGAAATCAACGCGCCGGGTTCCGATCAGCCAATCCAAGCGACCGGCGGGGGCACATTCGCCGGCGGGCCGATCACGCTCGCCGCCACGTTCGGATCGCCGGCCGCGTTGACAGCGGGTCCGTTCCCGCTCGACGTGAAGGCGCAGGCCGCCGGCGGAAATCTCGAGGTCAAGGGCGCCATCGCCCATCCACAGACGTTCGGCGGCGTTGGCCTCGGCATCAACGCCGAGGTGCCCGACCTCGCGACTCTCTCGCCGCTGGTGGGTCGCCCCCTGCCCCCGATCAAGTCCGTCGCATTGCAGGCTGAGCTGAACGACGCGGCGGGCGGTTTCCGACAGGGCGGGACGCTGCGTAACATCAAGCTCACCACCGCCGCGGGCGACCTGTCCGGCGAGGCGGCCCTCACGTTGGGCCAGAAGCCCAGCTTCACGGCGCAACTGGCGTCTACCCGCATCG
>JASHQG010000625.1 GCA_030037665.1 Acetobacteraceae bacterium | reverse complement strand
GTACGGCGGATCCGTGGCGCAACGGGAATTGTACTGGGAGAAGATTGCCGCGGTCTGACGTCGTTGCGAGGGACCGACAAACGGTCGGCCCTGCTATGTCATCCCGGCGGACACCGCGGCAGTAGTGGCCCCGGACCAGATCCGCAGGGCTTCAGTTGGTCAGCGCCAGGGCCGGCCGCTGTCCGGCGTGTTCTTGGGCTCGCATCACCGACGCCAGCACCGGGAGTAGCGTCGGCTGCGTCGTCGGAGTGATGGGCGAACCGCAGCCGCACATCGTCCTCGCACGGGTCGTGCCGCACCAGCGCCGCATTTGCCGGGATTGGATTGCTTCCGCCGAGCAACGCAGCATTCAGCGGGCCCCGCACGTCACGCAGCGCGGCCAACCGCGCGAGATCACCGTCGTCCCACGCGCGATCCAGCAGCGCGCAGAGTGCCGGCGCCACATTCGCGGCGACCGAGATACAACCCGTGCCGCCCATTGCACGATAGGTCGCGGCGGTCGCGTCATCGCCGCTCCCTAGCATGATGGCGTCGCCGAAGCGTGCGCGCAGGCGCACCGGACGCGACAGAACGTCCGACGCGTCAGCATGGCAGGCGCCTCCTTGCCTTGTGCGATGGGTGGGCCGGCATGGTTCACGCCCCGTCGCAGTGCGGAAGATCGGCGCTGCCGCATGTAATTGCGATTTGCCTCGTGGCCGTACGGAACAGTCCCGGCATAGTCGGCAGTGGCAAGCGCGCGCATCATCCGGAGCGGATCGCGCGCAGCGGGTGGCAAACTTGCCATGACGTCGCGGGTTAGACCAGTGGCGCGCCTTTCAGCATCAGCCGATACAGAAAGCGCCGTTCGGCCATGTCATAGTCCGGATTAGCCTGGTGCATGACGCTGCGGTTGTCCCAGATCACCATGTCGCCGGTCCGCCATTGGTGGCGGTATTCGTATCTCTCCTGCGTCGCATGTTGCATGAGCTGATCGATCAGCGCGAGCGCTTCCTGATCCGGCATACCGACAATCGATTCCATGCGCACCGGATTGAGGAAGAGTGCCTTGCGTCCATTGTCGCGGTGGGTGTGCACGATCGGATGCACGCCGGGCGGCGGTAGAGCACGCACACTGTCTTCGTCGATGGCGCCGAGCGGGCGCGGACTGTACTTGCTGATATAAACATGCACCGCCTTCAGGTGATCGATGCGCTGCTTGGTTTGATCCGGCAGCTCTTCATAGGCGCGATGCATGTTCACATACTGTGTATCGCCTCCGCGTGACGGGAGCTGTACCGCAAACAGCGTCGTCGCCTTCGGTGGCGCGGGATGGTTGGAGTGATCGGTGTGGAACGTTTCGCCGGGAATGATCCGGCGACCGTTCACGAATTCATCGTTGGACACAAAATAGACGTCCGGATAGCCGGGCAAATGGCGCGCCTTTTTGTCATGCGGCTGCAGCATGCCGAATACCTGCGCCGCGGTCTTGAAATCCTCGGGCGTGAACTCCTGATCGCGAATTACCAGCACGTGACGGTCGACGAACGCCTGGTTCAATGCCTCGTGGGTCGCGTCATCGAGCGGCTTACGCAGGTCGACGCCGTGCACCTCAGCGCCAGTGTGTTCTGTCAGCGGCGTGATGGAAACGGACATTGCGCCATCCTTTTGGTTCGCCGCAAGGCTAGGACTGCGTGTGAAGACCGGTCAAGCGTGTGACGCGTCACGAAATTGACGGCGGCCTTGAATGTATGTGCCGATGCTGAGACGTTCGAGATGAATCCAAGAGGTTCGCTATGTCAGGCCAGGGCGGGTGTGGCCAATCGTCGATCGCCGCTGGATCAGCGGCCACGCACCGCGACGTCCAGACGATAATGCGCTACGGTGAAAAAAATGTGTCGGCGTGGCTTACGTCCTCTGTTTCTTCTTCGGCGTGCTTGGGTTCCATTGTTTCTAACTGCCACGGACCGCTGGCGCCATCGTCAGCTGATTATTTTCGCGATATCAGCACCTCTCTCACCCATAGGCCGTGGGTTTCGTCGGACTGACCATCGTCGGGATGCGGTGCCTGGTCGATGCCTTCCTCGTTCCTGGCCTTAAGCCCGATTACAACGACCGGCTGATCACCCGTCCGAACAGGTACGCCACGCGTGGCTCGGGACGCGGCGGGCGGCAGGTCATCGATCGCCGCGGCTGTTTCGGGTTTGTGCGTCGAGAGCCGCGTCGCGGCGGACACGATCCAAGTTAAACCGGTATCCGGGAGCAAATCGGCGCGGAACGCGGCGCGCGTGGATGCCTTGCCGCCGCGTGAGCGCTGGCGGCCCGTCGGGGGCCACCGGGCAAGACTGCGGGCAAACCCAGCTGGAGCGGATTGAGTGCATTGACCGTGGGGGCATTCGTCTGCTGCCGCACCGCCTGGTCTGCTGCCAACTCCCCATGCGCGAGCTTGGTCGCCATCCCGGTCACTGCCGCCAAGCGCGGCGTGCGCGCAGCATCTCGGCGGTCGCCATCGGGCAGGACGTCCTGTCGATGCTGCCCCTCAGCACCGACTGGACCTGTGCTGCATTCCGGTTGGCACGGGTTCCTGTCCGGTCCAGTGCGGTCTGTCGGGCCGAGACCTCATCCTGCGCCGGGGCCTCTGCCCGGCCGCGGCAATTTGCGGAACGTTCCGCCTGTCCGGGCTACACCGCGGTGCTGCTCAAAGTGACCAGCGATGTGGCTCCAGTTCTGCCGTGCACCGCCGGCACTTCGCTGCGCGAGCCGCAGCCGTGTGGGAGAAGGC
>JASHQG010000624.1 GCA_030037665.1 Acetobacteraceae bacterium | reverse complement strand
CCCGGCGGCGAAGCGACTTGGTCTCGCGCCTACTGAGGCAGTCCGCTGTATTGGTGGGCTTCAGGACAAGCGCAGCGCTGCACCGTTTGAGTGGTGTGACGTTCGTTGGGCGCGAGGCCAAAGGGGTTCGTTAGGCGCGAGGCCAAAGGGCGTGCCGCGCACACCCGCCGACCTCGTGATCTGGCTCACAGCGCTGGTCGATCCCGAACCAGGTTCGGTTGCGCAAGAAGTCTGTCGGCCTTGGTCCATGGTTCTCGGCCGACCCGTCTACTTTTCGACATCGTCCTTTTTTTCAGACGGTCCGGTGCGCAACGCCCTCCGTGGCCCGCAGCGCGTCGGCAGCAGCTTCGGCAAACGCGGCTCCCTCGGGGAGCACCACCGCCGCGGACCGTACCCGGTGGGTCGTGGGATCGACGCCGGGCGGTGGCGTGCCTTTCTCGGCCAGCGCGCGTGCCGCACGCATCAATCGTTGGCGGGCGATGATGATGCCGTTGTCGGTGGTCAGCAGATGCTCGCGCGAACGATCGACGATCGGCCCCATGCTCTCCTGCAAGGACGCGTCCTGCATGCCGATTCCGGCCACGCCGCTGTAAGTCTTCCCCACCTTCTGTCCCGCACGGTCGATCAGGTAATCGTTGTCGCGATTTGCCACCGGAATGTAAGTGCCGGGGATGGTCTTCACGTGGATTCCCTTGCCATCGAGCATTGCCTGCAATTCCGTAGGGGTCAGAGCACGCGTCGGGTGATAGTCGAAGCTCCACGCCCAGCAGTTTCCGTCATCGATCGGGATCCAGAAATGCCCGTGCACGGGGTGATTGCCGCGCGGCGGGATCATCGTGAACGACGGCATGCACCATGGCGTGATTCGCCAGTAGTAATTTCCGGCCTCGGCGTTGCGCCGTGCGCCAATGAATAAACCCGCGGGCTGATCGGCAATCTCGAATTGTACCTGCATGTCGCGCATATTGTACTGATTGCCACGCGAGCCGACCATCAGCGGATCAGACGTGAAGGCGTCGCGGTGCAGCCACGATACGTGGCTTGAGTCGATGCCACCCTCCAGCGCCTGCAGCCAGTTGCAGTATTGCAGCCGTTTTGACGTGTAAGTTTGTTCCGGCGGCACCATGGCGAATTCGAATTCCGGTAACGGCGGTTGGTGTTCCGGCGCCCCCATATAAGTCCACAGCACGCCGCCGCGCTCGATCAGCGGATAGGCACGCAACTTGATCGACGCGCGGAAGCCGCTGGATTCTGGCTCGGACGGCAGATCCACACACTGGCCGGTCACGTCGTATTTCCAGCCGTGATATGGGCAGCGCAGTCCGCACGCCTCATTGCGCCCGAACCACAAGGAGACGCCACGGTGTGCGCAGTATTCCTCGATCAGTGCGGCGCAGCCTTCAGTGTCACGAAAGGCGATCATCCGTTCGGACAGAAGCTGCACGCGTACCGGCGGGCCGTCGTTCTCCGCAAGTTCCTCAGCCAGCAGGGCCGGAATCCAATAGCGGCGGAACATCTCGCCCATCGGCGTGCCTGGTCCTGTCTGCGTCAACAGGTCGTTCTGTTCCTTGCGCAACATGCGTCAGCTCCCTTCCCAGCCTTGTTTCATTGCGAAGGATCAATGCACACCCGCCCGTCAATTACCTGTGCCGACCACACCCGAAGCGCCTCCGTGCACGGCGGTGCGACTGGCTGCCCGGAGGGGATGTGAAAACGTCCCTGATGAAACGGACACTCGATCTCCTCGCCATCCAGATAGCCTTCGGACAGCAGCCCGGGTCCATGCGTGCATTCGTCCTGCGTGACGTAGTAGCCGTCGCCGATCACGAAGACCGCGTACGCCATGCCATCCCTCTCCACCCGGAGTGGCGTATCGGCACTGACCTCATCGCGGCGGCACAACACCGTCAGCACGCTCACTCCCTTCCATCCAGCGCAAATCCCGCCCTATCGTTGAGGCCGAAAGGCACGCCATGCAAGTCGACCGCTTCTCGCTCTACAGCCGCAACAAGCTCAAGCTTGGTCTGTTCGGCGCCAATTGCTCGTCCGGCCGTGCGGTTACCATGGTGCCGGAGCGCTGGAGCGGCAACTGGCCCGACTGTCTCAGCCTCGCGCACCTCGCCGACGAGACGGGCATCGAGTTCATGCTGCCGGTCGGCCGCTGGAAAGGCTACGGCGGCGACACCGACTATCAGGGCGAGACCCTCGAAACCGTCACCTGGGCCGCCGGGCTGCTGGCAGCCACGCGGCGCCTCACCGTGTTCGGCACCGTGCATGCGCCGCTGATCCACCCGATGATCGCCGCCAAGCAGTTCGTCACTGCCGACCACATCGGCGAGGGCCGTTTCGGCCTCAACGTTGTCTGCGGCTGGAATGAAGACGAATTCACCATGTTCAGCGCGACGATGCGCGAGCATGCGGCGCGCTATGAATTCGCGCAGGAATGGCTGGATGTAGTCAAGCTGTGCTGGTCGCACCAAGGTACGTTCGATTTCCCTGGCCACTTCATCAAACTGCAGCAAGCGCGTGCCAAGCCAAAGCCCTTCGGCAACAGCCGCCCGATTGTGATGAACGCCGGTGCCTCGCCCGCCGGCCAGTCATTCGCTATACGAAACTGTGACGCGCTATTCTCGATGACGCCGAAGGGCAAGCTGGCTGAGTTCGCCGCGCATGTCACGCGCGTGAAGGCACTGGCGCGAGAAGGCGGGCGCGCATTGGATGTCTACACCGTCGCTGTCATCACCTGCCGTCCGACAATGCGCGAGGCCGAGGCGTATTACCGTCACAGCGTGATCGACAACGCGGATTGGGCCGCGGTGGACCGCATTCTGGCCATGCGCGGTGTGACTCGCGAGGCATTCCCGGATGATTTCGAGGAACGCCGTGCGCATCAGGCCAACGGCATGGGCGGCATGGCGGTGGTCGGCGATCCGGATCACGTCAGCAGCGAGCTGGCGGCACTCGCGACGGCGGGGGCGCGTGGCATTGCGCTGTCGTTCGTCAATTACCTCGATGAGATGCCGTATTTTGCCCAGGAGGTGCTGCCGCGTCTCGCGCGCATGGGACTGCGGGAATAGCGTGCACCCGCTATCATCACGAATCGAGCGGCCCGAGGCGTCGCAACGACGGCTACGATGCCGCACCGATCGCCAACGCTACCGCCGCGGCTGCCATGATCAGGGTGGTCAGCCAGCCGAGTACAATCAGGGGCCAACGGAGCGCCAGCGAGCCCATCACATCCGCTTGAACTGCGATGAGCATCATCAGCACCAATACCGGGGCAGCGAGCACGCCGTTGATCACTGCGCTCCAGATCAGCGCGCGCACCGGATCGATTCCGGCGAAGTTCATGACGATTCCCGCCACCATCGCAATGACGATGCAGCCATAGAACGCCGACGCATCGCGGGTCTTGCGCGCGAGGCCAACCGGCCAGTGCCGGCCCTCGCCGAAGGCAAAGGCCGCGGAACCCGCCAGCATCGGCACCGCAAGGAATCCGGTCGCCAGAATCCCTACCGAGAACACTGCGTAGGCCAATGCCCCGAGCGATGGACGTAACGCCTGGGCCGCGTCTGCCGCGGTCCCGATTGCGTGCATGCCGGACGCGTGCAGCGTCACCGCTCCCGTGACAATGACCGCGTAAGCAACAAGGTTCGCCACTGCCATGCCGATATAGGTGTCGACGCGGATGCGGCTGACCTCCGCGTCGATCATCGCGGCGGACCGGCCGTGCAGATGTGGCTGGCCGCGGGCGCGTTCGCCTTCCAGCGAGGATTGCCAAATGAACAGATAGGGACTGATTGTCGTTCCGAGCGCGGCGACAACGATGTTCAGTGAAGAGACGTCAGTCGGAAGCGTCGGTATCAACGAGTGACGCAGCAGCGACAGCCAATCGATATGCACGCTGAACGCCGTGAAGAAGTATGCAAACAAAAACAGGGCCGCCCATTTGACGGTCCGCGTGTATCGGTCGAAGTCCAGCAGGATCAGCAGTCCGGCGCACAGCACGCCGAACAGCTGCACGTAGAGCAACCTCGGGCCACCGATCATGAGGTGCAGCACGGCGGCCATGGCGCCGAGATCGGCGCCGAGATTGACCACGTTGGCGAACACGACCAACGCAACGATGGGCTGCACGATCCATCCTGGATAGCGACGTGCGATCACGGAAATGACGCTGCCGCCGGTGGCGCGGCCGATGCGCGCGCTGATTTCCTGGCTGGCGATCATCATGGGATAGCAGAGCGGCATGATCCAGCAGGCGGCGTAGCCCAGCTGCGCGCCAATCTGCGTGTAAGTGGCGATGCCGCTCGGATCGTTGTCGGACGCGCCGCTAACGAGGCCCGGGCCGAGATGCCGCGCGAATGAGAACCAGCGCGGCGGGGCCGAATCAACTCCCTTTTCCCGTTGGGGAGAGGGGTGTGGGGGGCCGACAGCCACTGTCATGACGGTGGTCCCCGTTCCCCGGCTCTCCCGCTCGCGAGGGGAGGGGGTGCAGAACACCTCACGCGCTGACCTGCGCTTTCCAGTAACTCCATGCGCGGCCCACCTGACTGCCCACGCCCGCGGTGGCGGCGGCGCATTCCTCCGCTGTCAGGTAATTGACTGTGCCCAACTGCATCGCCTGCAGCTGTACGCGCGCGTTCACCTCGGTATAGACCGCTCGGAACACAGCGAGGCGCAACGTTGGTCCGACGACGGTCGAGCCGTGGCCGCGCATCAGCGCCACAGCGCCGCCTCCGAGTGTGCGTGCCAGCGCCTCGCCCGATCTGCCATCGCGAATCAGCAGATCCGTTGCCGGGCCGCACGCGTCACGGATTTCGTAATTCGGCACCTCGACTCCGAGAAACCCGCCCATATGGCAGACCGCCCGCAGCTTCGCAGACTGTGACACGCTGAATGGAACCACCGACATCGAATGGCTGTGTACCACCGACACCACATCCGGCCGCAACCGATAGATCTCGCTGTGGATGAAGCGTTCCAGATAGACCGCGCGACCATCAGCATCGATCGGCTCACCATCAAGGCCGAATGTCAGAATATCGTCCGCCGTCACCGAACCTGGCGCCATATTGCGTGCGAGCAGGAAATGTTCGGCCGATTCGTTGTGGCGCACGCTGACGTGGCCGAACGCGTCGACCACGCCTTGACTTGCCAGGATGCGGTTCGCATCCACCAGTTCGGCTAGCAATTCAGCATCAGGGCGCATCAGATGCGATGGCTTTCGTGCGTGGAGTGATGGAACATGTCTTCGGGTTGCAGCACGCGCGGTGACAGGCCTTCGGCGTGATGGCGGCGCAGGAACACATTTAATACGTGGCGATTGGCGTCCAGGCCGTACGGCCAGAAATCCTCACCCATCAGGCCGCGCGCTGCGTGCAACTGTTCTTCGACGAACGGCAGCGTCACTTTGGTGGCGGAACAATCACCCAGCTTCGCCAATGCCCGCGCCTTCGCTTGCTCGAACGCCTTCAGCAACGCCATCGGCAACCAGGGATGCTGCTCTGCCAACGTCTTGCGGACTCCGAGGATGTGCATGATCGGAAAGATGTGTGTCTTGCGGTACCACGCCGTCGCCGCCGCGGTCGGATCAGCGTAGAGCCATGCAACGTTCGGATGTCCGCGCTCGAAGCAGGACGGCGCCCGCGGGCCGATCACCGCGTCGATTTCGCCGTTCGCCAGCATGCCGGAAATGGTCGCGTCCGCTGGCGCATCCTCAATGCGTACATCCGGTGGCAATCGCAGCGCGATCTTCTCGATGCGGCCGGGATGATCGTAACCGCCGCGCACCCAGGTCACGTCGGACGGCTTCACGCCGTGCTCTTCCTCGAGCATCAGGCGTGTCCAGACGTTGGCAGTGACCTGATATTCCGGCACGCCGATGCGCTTACCCGTCAGGTCCTCGGGTCGCGCGATGCCGTGGTCGGTGCGAATATAGATCGATGTATGCCGGAAGGCCCGCGACGGAAACACCGGCACGCCGACATACGGACAATCGTCGGTTGCGGTCTTGACGATGAACGAGCTCATTGACAGCTCGCAGACGTCGAAATCCGCATGGCGGAAGGCGCGAAAGAAGATCTCCTCCGGCTCCAGCAGCATGAACACCGGGTCGACGCCGTCGATGCGCACCGATCCGTCCACCAGCGGACGCACTCGGTCGTAATCACCGACGGCGATGGAAAGCTGCAGCGGCATGGCGTGGACCCCCGTGCGGCAATCTACGCCGTGCCGTGTAGGCCTGTCATGGTGAATG
>JASHQG010000007.1 GCA_030037665.1 Acetobacteraceae bacterium | reverse complement strand
CCCACGGCGAGAATAAGGTCGCTTTTGGCCAGATAGTGGGCCACCTGATCGCCGCGCACGCCGACGAACAGCGGATGGTTCTCCGGGAACGCCCCTTTGGCCTTCAGGGTCGTGATCACTGGCGCATTCACAAGCTCGGCCAGCGCTTTCAGGTCTTCCGAGGCGCCCGCGTAGATGACTCCCTCGCCGGCGTAGATCAGCGGGTCACGGGCTCCCAGGAGTTGGTCAACGGCAGTCCGCACATCCGCCGGGTCCGGCGCCGATTTCCAACCCTTCACGGGATGGTACGGGTCGGCGGTTTCATCGTATGTGGCCGTGGCATTGGGAATGGCCAGGATCACGGGGCCCGGTCTGCCGCTGCGCAGCATGGTGAAGGCACGGCGCATAAATTCAGGCGTACGCTCTGGTCTGTCGAGATAGCCAAACCACTTCGACACGGTCTTCATCGCCGATACCACGTCGTACTGGCTGTTGCCTGAGCTGCCGGCCGGCACGCCATCAGTGATGCACAGAACCGGCGAGCCATCCTCATAGGCCTGCGCCATCCCGGCGTAGGCGTACTGCATGCCGGCAGCATTGACGCCCCCTTGGAAGGTGCAGACGCCGATCCGAGACCCGGCGGTGATGCGCGAAAACGCGTCGGCGACTGCGACAGCGTAGCGATCGTCGCGCATCATCAACATTGGCACACCTTCGCGGCCAAGCGCGTTGTTCACCCGGCAGACAGGGAAGGTCGAAACCCACCCCACACCTTCCTGCTTGAGAATGCGGCTGATGCCGGTCGCTACATCGATCGTCATGAGTGTGGCCTCCTTTGCATGGAGCCGAGTTGTCAGCCTCTGTGTGGGCGCACTGATACAGGGAATGATCAGCCGCGCCCCGTTTCCCACCTGCCGCAGCGGTGCGATCGGTCTCGCAATCGCGGGCAATCCGAAAAATGGCGGGCACCTCTCGCCCTGGCAAGAGGCGGTCGGCCGTGAGATCAGCCCGGATCCGCACAAGAACGATTGCGCTGACGCGGCAACGACTGGCCTCGCGCTCAGGCTCGTCGTGATGCTGTTTCAGGAGGTTGCGTTCTGCCGACCGCAATGCACGGGGCGGCGTGCAGTCCACAAGCGGACAGTCTGCTATTCTGTCGCGAGCGTTGACCTTGAGCACGACCCAGCTAAATGATGGTGCAGCGTCCATTCCACAGGGGAAACAGGTCATGCCGTTGGAATCGATCGAGGTCCGGGACACCACGCTGGCCGACGTCTGCTGGCAGGCGCGCGTCGACCTCGCGGCGGCGCACCGGCTGTGCGTCATGCACGGCTTTCATGAGGGCATCTTCAATCACCTCACCCTGCGTGTGCCCGGCAGCGACGATCGGTATTATCAGATTCCGTTCGGCCTGCACTGGTCGGAAGTCACGGCAAGCTGTTTCATGGAAGTCGGCTATGACGGCACACTCCGCGCCGGGCGGGGTGAGATCGAACAATCCTGCTATTGCATCCACGCGCCGATCCACCGCGATGTGCCGGCTGCCGCGGCGGTGTTCCACACGCACATGCCGTATGCCAGCGCTCTGGCGCGGCTGGAAGATCAGCACGTGCTGCCGATCGGGCAGACCGAGCTCGGCACGATCATGGATATCGCCTACGACGACGAATATACCGGACCGGCATTCGATCCGGCCGAGGGAGCGCGTCTGGGACGGATCGTCGGCGACAAGGGTGTGCTGATGATGGCGAATCACGGTCCAGCAACGGTCGGCCGGACCGTCGCCGAGGCCTATGACCGGCTCTACTATCTGGAGCGCGCGGCGCAGGTGCAGCTTTACGCAATGTGGACCGGGCGGAAGTTGCGTCATCTGCCGCAGCCGGTGGTGGATGCGACGTTCCGGGCATACGCGACGCAGCAGCCAAATTACGGCGGCAGACCGGCGTGCGAATGGCATTTCGATGCGATGAAGCGGCTGCTGGACAAGCGAGAGCCGGACTATAAGGAGTAAGTTGCGGGGCCGAGGGCGGGCCTGGAACGCGACTCCTTCGTTGCCATCGCCGCACAGCGCGTCCTCGCTGTCGAGCGCGAAGCCTGGACGGCTGTCCTCAAATGCCCAAGTGGCTGTGCATGACCTCTGGCTGGGCGTGGAGCTCGGCGGGGGTCCCGTCCCAGACGATGTGGCCGTTGTTCAGGATGTACACGCGGTCCGCGAAACTCAGTGCAGCGACCACATTCTGTTCCACCACCACGATCGTGCGCCCTTGTGCCGCCAGCTGACGGCTGATGCGCACGAGATCGCGGACGATCAATGGCGCGAGACCCTCGAATGGTTCGTCCAGCAGAATAATCCGCGCGTCCCTGATCAGCGCGCGGGCGATCGCCAGCATCTGTTGCTCGCCACCGGACAATTGTCGGCCACCTGAACGCCGGCGTTCTGCCAGACGGGGAAATGCATCGTAAATCCGCTCCAGTGGCCATGCGCCAGGTGCGGTTAACGCGGCAAGGCGCAGATTCTCCTCGACCGTCAGCGTGCCGAAGATCGCCCGCTCCTCCGGCACAAGCTGCATGCCCCTGCGCGCGATCTCGTAGGGCGGCAGGCCATGAATTGGCTGGCCGTCCAGCCGGATGCAGCCGCTGCCAGGGGTCAGCACACCCATGATGGTCCGAAGAGTCGTCGTTTTCCCTGCACCGTTCCGGCCCAGGAGTGCCACCACTTCGTTCTGCTCGACGCGCAGGGACACGTCGAACAGAATATGACTGTCCCCATAGAATGTGTTGACGGCCTCGATCTCAAGCAGGCTCATGCTCGCGCAGCCCTCCCAGATACGCGCTCTGCACGTCCTGATTTCGCTGGATCGCATCCGGTGGCCCGTCCGCCAGCAGTCGTCCCTCGTACAACACGGTGATCCGTTCCGCGAGTTCGAATACCGCGTCCATGTCATGCTCTACAATCAGCAGCGTGCGGTCGCGGCCAATGGCGCGGATCAGCGCGCGTGTGCTGACGCGTTCGGCCGGGCTCATTCCCGCGAGCGGCTCATCCAGTAACAGCACATTCGGACCGGTCGCCAAGGCGAGGCCGATCTCCAGACGACGCTTCTCGCCGTAGGCCAGCACGTGCACGGGAACGTGGGCGCGTGCGGTCAGTTCGACGGTCGCGAGCGCGATGTCGATCTGACGTTCCACGGCGGCGATGCTTTCGGCACGGCGCAGCATGTCCAGGCGGAACGGACCGCGACGGCGCGCCAGTGCGGCGATGCGGAGGTTCTCTCGTGCAGTCAAATCCAGGAACAGTGAGTTGAGCTGATTGCTTTTGCCGATCCCAAGTTGCGCCGCTCGGGTGGCGCCGAGGCCCGTGATCTGCCGGCCGAACAATCGCACGGTGCCTTCATTCGGGGACACTTCGTCGAGCAGCATCTTGAACAGCGTGCTCTTGCCGGCGCCGTTCGGGCCAATCACGGCATGAATCGAGCCCGCGCGAACCGCAAATGACACCTGTTCCACGGCGTGCAGGCCGCCATAGTGTTTTGACAGTCCATCGGCTTGTAGCGCCGGCGCGTCGGGCTGCGCGCGCACGAGAGGCGCCGTCATAGGCATGGTGGGGTCCACCGCTTCGGCGGGCGAGGCGGCGCCGGGCTCGATCTCGGGCATCACTGTGTGATGGCGACCCTGCCACAGAAAACGGATTTCGCCGCAGATACCGCGACGCAGCGCTATCACCAGCACGACGAAAATCGCACCGAGGATCAGCTTCCACAGCGCGCCAACGCCCGGAATAAGCTGTAGGTTGTCGCGCAACCAGAGCCACACCGCCGCGCCGACTGCGGGACCGATCAGCGTGCCGACACCGCCGATTACGGTCTGCACCACAAGCTGGCCGGATGTGTCGAGGTCGAACGCATCGGGCGGCATGAAGCTCTGGAATATGCCAAGCAAACCGCCGGCCAGGCCCGCGAACATCGCGGCGATGGCAAAGCAGGCCAGCTTGTAGCGTGGCACGGCGTGGCCGAGCATGGAGACGCGGGCGGTGTTCGCCTTAATCGCGCGCAGGATGACGCCGAACGGCGAATGCACAATGCGGCGTCCCAGGACAAAGCACGCGAGGAAGAAAGCAGCCATCAGCCAGTACATCGGCAGGCCGACGTTGACGCGCGTCGACCAGGCGCCCCAGCCGAGTGTCGGTACTGGAACGCCGGGCAAGCCGTTCTCGCCGCCGGTGTAGGCGGAGAGCGGATTGTTCTCGATGAAGAATGCCATCTGGCCGAAGGCCAGAGTGATCATGGCGAAATAGATGCCGATGCGGCGCACGGCAAACCAGCCAAGAATCAGGCCCAGCACGCCGGCGGCAATGGTGCCGATCGCAAGGGCCAGCCAGACGTTTTGCAATCCGCCGGACAGCAGCAGCCACGCCGCGACGAAGCCGCCCGCACCATAGAATGCCGCCTGACCGAAGGATAAAAGTCCGGTCCAGCCAAACAGGATGTCGAAGCCGATGCCGAGGATGCCCCAGTCGAGCACGCGCTCCATCAGATCGTAGGAGAAGCCGAGACGGATCAGAACGACGGGGGCCAGCAGCAGAACGATCGCAAGCGTCAGCTCCGGAAGGAGGCCGACGCGCGTCGTGCGGTGATTGAGCGTCATGCTGCCGTCACACCCGCCCTTCTGTGCCGAACAGGCCTTGCGGGCGGATTACCAGAAGCACTGCCATGAGTGCATACAACATAACTTCGGAATAGGCGGAGTTGAACGCGCTGGTGATGCTGAGAATTTCTCCAGCAACCAACCCGCCGATGACGGCGCCGGGAAATGACCCAAGTCCGCCGATGACGATCACCACGAATGCTTGCACCAGGAATGGGTCGCCGGAATCCGGTGTGACCGACAGGATGGGCGCGTAGATCATACCGGCGAAGCCGGCGGCGGTGACGCCGATCGCAAAGACCAGCAGGAAGGCGCGGCGCACGTTGATGCCGAGAATGCCAACCATGCCGGCGTTCTCAATGCCGGCGCGTACCACCAGGCCGATCGACGTGCGGTAGAGCACCAGCCAG
>JASHQG010000623.1 GCA_030037665.1 Acetobacteraceae bacterium | reverse complement strand
CACCCCCGCGGAAGGCACCACCCTAAATGCCTCGGACGACGGCACATTCGACGGAATGACCGTCGAGGAAAACCTGCCGAACGGCCACGATTTGCAGTTCAAGGTCCTACACGGCACCGTCGGCATCCACGTTGATCATGTGGATCGCGCGAAGTTCGCGTCCCTTGTGACGAGCCTCGTGGATTGGGCCAAGGGTTTCCGAAACAAGAGCTGGGCGCTGGCTGCGCAGGGCAACGGCGCGGCGGATGGCAAGGGCGACAGCGTCACAGAGACGGACGCCAAGACCAAGGCGGCCATGAACGAGCGGCAGAAAGCGGAGGCGCATGCGTTGTTGCTCGCGATGCGGGGCCTCGTCCGCGGCGGAGAGATCCACTACTCCCTGGAAGGCGTGCAGGGCACGTTCGACGGGCATCCGGGCGCGGCAGATAAGGTGGAGTTGGGAACGGTCATTGAGGCGCCCAATGGCATGCTGGCCGCGCACCTGCAGATGGCGGCGGATGGGCTGACTGTCGCTGACCTCCCTCCGCCTCTGCGGGCGCTGATGCCGAAGCATTTTGCAATGACACCTTTCGTGGCGGGGATCAGCGTGGCGGACATGACGAAGATCGCGCTGGACGCTACTGCACCGCACGGCGACGCGCATGCTCTTCCGGACCGCAAGGTGCTGTTCAACCACGGCGGGTTAACGACCGGAATCGACGGGCTGGCGATCGAACTCGGTGGTGCGAGCATCACCGGAGCCGGGAAGGTGGTGTTCACCGCGCCGAAAATATTCTCGGGAAAGGCGACGCTCACGGGAAAGAATTTCGATCAGCTGGTGCAGACGGTGCAGAAGGTCCCTGCGGCGGCGAAAATCGTCCCGGTGCTGGTCATGGCGCGTGGGCTGGGGCAGAGAGAGAATGGGCAACTTGTGTGGAATATCGAGATCGCGAATGACACCGTTAAGGTGAACGGCACCGATCTCCGCGCCATGACGCACGGCGCAAAATAGCCCGACGTCGAGTCTGTCGCTGCTCCGTTCATTCGATTGATAGCGATGCATCATTTCAGAAACTCATCGCGCACGTCATGTTGCCGATAAGCATGAGAATAGTGGCTGGTGATGCATTCGCTGCTGTTTGATTTGAGAAGAATTGCCAAGGGAATTCTCAATATTGCCGGAAATTTAAGATCATCGGTGGCTCGACGGAGGGCCGGCCTGGCTCAGGATTCGAATAGAACGTCGACCGTGCGCGCAACCCAGTAGCGCTTGATCAGCCGATAGGTGTGTCAGGTTGCCGAAAATCAGCGGAAAAGTGCTCGCTCGAGCATTCGCTGCCGTACAGTATTGGACTCCTCCGGTCGGAGATTCCTGAGATTGCGGCAATCTCCGGGATCCGCCAGATCCACAGAAGGGTGCGAACTCGTGTCAACCCGCGGCAACTCGCCATCTAGGCCAGATAGTTTGCCGCGGGCCGTCTAACATCGGGGATTAACGTTGCAACTTGCTGACTTACCATCAGCGCGACACACGCCACCCCGATACCGCCGGGCGATGATAACACGGCGTCACGTACCGAACTCACCGCCCTCAGCTAAATGTCGATAACTCGGCTCTCTAGCCCGAGCCAGCTCCGAGCGACGTGCCACTGCCGTGCAACAAGGCTTGCGTCGCCGTATGGTCGCTTTCCGGGCTACCAAACGACGTGAGGCGCGCACCGGGGGCGGGCGTTTGATCCATCATGCCTGAGGCGTGCGCGGAATGCGGTGATCCGCCACGGATGCCCGGAATACGAGGCAGCAAGTCGTTCACGCCGCCATGCCTCGCATGAGCGGAGAGCAGCTCCCCGAAACCAGCCATAGTTGCCTCACCGCCTTGGGGAGTTGCCAGAAAGCCCTGCTCCCCGCCTGTCGCGGTGGGGTCGGCGTAGGTTCCGATGACCTCGCCACGGTCGTTGATGGCAACGGCGGAGGTGGAAGTGCCGCCCGGGACATCCAGTGTGCTATACGTCCCGTCGTCATAGACGAAGCCGTGATCGACGCCGCTGCTGTCTTTGTAGGTGCCGACGACCTCGCCACGGTTGTTGATGTCCTCGGCGATCGTGTCACTGGCACCCGGGACATGCAGCCTGACGAACCTGCCGTTGTCATAGACAAAGCCGTGCTCCGTGCCGCCGCTGTCTGTGTAGTCTCCGACAACCTCGCCACGGTCGTTGATGACGAGGGCGGTGGTCGTGACGGCACCCGGGACATTCAGCCTGATGAACCTGCCGTTGTCATAAATAAAAGCGTGCTCCGTGCCGCTGCTGTCGTCGTAGTTTCCGGCGACCTCGCCACGGTCGTTGATGGCATCGGCGAAGGTCTCGGTGGCACCCGGGACATTCAGCGTGGTGTACGTACCGTTGTCATCGACGAAGCCGTACCGCTCCCCGCTGCTGCCGACGTAGGTCCCGGCGACCTCGCCGCTGTCGTTGATGGCCTCGGGGTCGGTGGCGGTGGCACCCGGGACATCCAGCGTAGTGTAGGCACCGTTGTCATCGACGAAGCCGTACTGGCCGCTTGGGCCGTAGCTGTAGGTTCCGGTGACCTCGCCACGGTCGTTGATCGCGGTGGGCGTGATGTTGAAGGCACCGAGGACAGGAGGATTTAGCGCGGTGAACGTACCGTTGTCATAGACGAAGGGGTGCCCCTCCTCGGCATCGCCAACTCCGACGACCTCGCCTGCGTCGTTGATGGCGGTGAGGTCGGTATAGTGGGTACCCCCTAGGGCGATGCCGGTAAAGGTGTACGACGTTGCTGGCTCCGGCACGGTTCCGTTCCCTCGTGTTGCTACGAGCTCGTCTGCGTCTGGCGAGACATGCGCGGACCTGCATTGATCGAGATCAACCATCGATCTGCCGACGGAGCGTCTTCATAGCAGGCACTGTTGTCGCGGGCATAGTGACATTTGCCCGCACGAGTCGACCCGGCTACGGCCCGGTTGCGCCTCCGTTGCCGCGCACTAGTGGCGGGTGTCACTCATACTGCGGTGACCTGTGCGTCGTACCGCCGATTCACACCCGATGACTGCTCACGACCCAATCGAGATGCTCGTTTCACATGGGCGACTTCCAGAAAGCAGACACTCGGTCGCCCACGTCAGGCCTTCCAGTCTACTCAGTCGTCATCTCCCTGTGCACGTTCAAGCCGCAATCGTGGGCCCGGGCTCGGAAAAGATGATCTTGCGCACCAAGTTGCCCCAATGCCAACCGTATATCGATAAGAAGTCTAGGTCT
>JASHQG010000622.1 GCA_030037665.1 Acetobacteraceae bacterium | reverse complement strand
TGATTGACGAACAATCCCTTGCGCTTCGAGACCGGGTGAGTGCGGACCACGGGGTGAACCGCCTGGGGGAAGACCTTGTTGCGGTCGTCGACCCCCAGCAATCGGTTGGTGCGCCGGTACACGTCGTCGCCCGAATGGGTGGCCGTGAGCCCTTCGAGAAAGGATTTGAAGGCAGGGCTGAGTGCATCATAAGCCGCCTGCTGGCTGGCAAAGATGGTATCGCCGCCCACGGACGGCACGGTGTGAAGATAGAGCACACTGCCCAGCGGCGGCTCCGTGTCGCAGGACACGTCGGAATGCCAATTCTCCCCGGCAATTCGCTTGGAGTCGGCATCGGCGTGGATTGGCAGCAGCTCTGGATGACCCTCGGGGCCTGGCCTATTCGGATGGATGTGCAGCTTGCCGAAATACCGGCCGAAGGCTTTCTGCTGATCGAGATCGATCTTCTGGTTACGGAAGAACAGTACTTGATGCTCTGCCAGTGCGGCGTGAAGGTCGTCGACCTGTTGATTGCTCAATGACGCAGCGAGATCGACGCCGGATATCTCGGCGCCAATGCGCGGCGTGACCGGATTGACCTGGATGCTGGCGTAGCTCATGGCGGAACCTTGTCTTTTGAGGAGCGGGCCGGGAACGCGCGCCTGGCCTCAGGCCACCACATTGGCGGTAACGCGCCTCGCGAACCTATCGGAATCGGTGCCTTGCCGGAACACACCGATCAGCTTCAGCAGGTCGGCGTATTGTGCGATCTGGTTTTGGAACTTGACGCCGATCGCCTGCTGGCAATGCCCCATCTCGCGCAGCATCGTGGCCAACTGCGCCGGCTTTGCCTTCGGTGCATAGCTCGCGAAAATCTTCCCGGCTTCGTCGGGATGGTCGGCGACCCAGGCACCCGCCTCCAGAATGGCGCGAGTCAACGCATCGGCGACATATTGGTCATTCCGAACCAGGTTGCCGCGCAGGCCGATAACGCAGCACGCCAGCCGGGCATAAGGACCATCCATGTTCGATGCGACCTGGACGAGGTCATAGTTTCTGCGCCACAGCCAGGTCAGTGGGTCACCGCCGGTGATCGCGTGCGCTTCGCCCTTTTGCAAAGCCAGCGGCAGCAGATCGGCCGGAAATTGTTGCCACGTGACGTCGCGCTCGGGATCGATGCCGTGCTGCTGTAGCATGATTCCGAAGAAATTCTTGTCAGGTGCGGCCATGTCGCCGACGCCAATGATCTTGCCGCGCAATTGGCTCAGTTCGGTGATGCCGCTGGTGCGCTGCGCCAGCATGTGCATGCATCCGGAATGCAGGCCCGCCACCAGCTTCACATCGAAGCCTTGTTCCAGCGGTTTGAGCCAGCGCAGGGCCATGCCGGTCGCCCCGTCGGCCTTGCCGGTCGCGATGGCCTCAAGGAGTTGGTCGGTGGAACCGGCGAAGTTGATATAATTCACATCCAGGTTGTAGCGCTTGAAGAAACCCTGGCTCATCGCGACCGGGACGGCCGCGGTGCAGATGGCGGCTTCATTCCATGCCAGGGTCAGCTTGCGCGGCGGCCCGGTCGGGATCGGCGGCGGCGGGCCGAGCTGAGCAAGCGCACAGAGCGGTGGATGCAGAATTTCCGGCGGTAGTGACGATGCCTGCTCCGCTGCCAGCACTCGGCGGGCGATCAGCGACGTCGTGGAGACGGCGACGCCGGCCGCGACCAGAAAGGCTCGGCGGCCTGGCGGAAGCCTTTGCTCGAAATTCATGGTTCCCTCGTCTTCACCAATGCGGCTGACTTCGGTAGCGCGTTGCGCGTCTGACAAAATCACATCGCGCCCGCGGCGTCAATTGATTCCACGCTCGTAGGACGCTATTATGACAGCAGCCGCAAATCGCTGATTTTACTGGCAATTATGTCTCAGTTGCCAAGAGCCATGTGAGCGATAGCGCTTGAATCAGGTAGATAACCACCGCGAGAAAGACCATAACCGGCGAAACCACTTGACTTGAACGGTTATTGGCGTGACAGTCACGTCGGTTGCCGTGGGTCGAGCCGCGGTGACAGAGCGTTTCCTTCCCAAACTCGGTGGCGCCGCAAGGCGCCACCACCTGTCCATGGCCGTTGGGCCCAGTCGGGAAATAGAACATGACCATTCAGCTCGGACAAACCGCGCCTGACTTCGAACAAGACAGTACGATTGGTAGACTACACTTCCATGATTACCTCGGCGAAAACTGGGGGGTATTGTTCAGTCATCCAAGAGACTACACCCCAGTCTGCACCACCGAACTCGCCGAAGTCGCGCGGCTGAAGCCTGAATGGGACAAGCGAAGCGTCAAGCCGATAGGTCTCTCAGTCGACCCCGCGGAAAGCCATCAGGGCTGGGCGCGAGATATCGAAGAAACTCAGGTCCAGGCCCTCAACTTTCCTGTGATCGCGGATGCAGATCGTACGGTATCCGACCTCTTTGGCATGGTTCATCCCGCTGCCGATCCGTCGATCACCGTGCGCAGCGTTTTCATCATCGATCCGAAGAAGAAGGTGCGGTTGGTGCTGACCTATCCTCCCAGCACAGGACGGAATTTTGCGGAGATCCTCCGCGCGATCGACAGCCTGCAATTGACGGATGCGCACAAGGTGGCAACGCCCGTTAATTGGACCGAAGGACAGCCGGTCATCATCGTGCCTGCCTTATCCGACGCCGAAGCACGCGAACGCTTCCCCGGCGGCTGGAAAACACTGAAGCCTTATCTTCGCATCGTGGAACAACCGAAGCTGCCGCACAGCGCAACTTGAGAGGCGTTGCCGCGGACACCGCTCGGGTCGAGCGCTCATCAGGCCTCCGGCGCATCCGCCCGCCACCCGTACCGTCAGGCAGCCATGCCGGGATCCAAGAAGAACCATCAGGACGGAGGCAGCAGAATATGTCGGGGTCGCCAAGGGGACGCAGCACTGTCGCCAATACCCTGTTCCTGAGTAACATCGCCGTGCGCCGGCTTGACACGAGCCGTGATGCTGCGTCCCAAGGAATATCGCATAACCGGGCGGACGGATTCGCCTTGGCCGATGCATTCCCCGGGGAAACGCCAGCCGCGCAACCCGGGCTGACGCGCCACCTGATTCGACCAGCCAGCGCGCTACGCCATGGCGGTGATAGCGTCCTGCGATCCCTTGGCAGGATATTCTGGCGTTATGGCGCAATCTTGCTGTTTCTTCTGACCTGGCAATTTCTGTCGGGATTCAATGTCATTGATTCATCCGTCATTCCACCGTTCACGAAGGTGATCGGGGCGATGATCCATGGGTTTATCGACGGCGACTTGCTCAAGAACATGCTGATCAGCTTGCGTCGATCGGGTATCGCGTTCGGCATCGCGATTGCCCTCGCAATTCCCCTAGGTCTGTTCATGGGAACGTTCCGACGGTTGGAAAGCTTCATCGATGCGTTGGTGCAGATGTTTCGCCAGACTTCGGCTCTGGCGATTTACCCGATCTTCATACTGCTTCTTGGTCTGGGCGAAGCCTCGAAGATCACGATCATCTGCTGGGCGGCCTTCTTTCCTCTCCTGCTGAATACAATTTCCGGTGTGAAGCTGGTGGATACCCGCCTGATCGAGATGGCCCGGGTGTTCGGCGCCTCAAAACGCGAAGTGTTCAAGCGGGTCGTGCTGCCGGCCGCAGCTCCGTCCATCTTCGTTGGCCTGCGCCTCAGCGCGACAACGTCCCTGTTGCTATTGGTCGCAGCGGAGATGATCGGTGCCAAACACGGGCTCGGGTTCTTGATCATCAACGCGCAATACAACTTCGAAATTCCCCTGATGTTCGCCGCCATCGTGCTGCTGGCCTGCGTTGGGCTGACAGTCAACTACACTCTGCTAACGCTGCAGAGCTGGTGCTGCGGATGGGACAGCTCTGCGCGGACGAAAGGTCGGGCTCCCGGCGGCCGTGCCTGAATGGAGACACGCGCCAGAGCGCGCGGGCAGCTTGCCGACGATCGGATTCAAACGCTGAAGGAAGCCGCCATGGGACAGCCTCATTTCACGCGTCGGGCCGGCCTGCTCGCTGGCTCGATGGCGCTCGCCTCCGCCTGGCCGGGGATAACGGCGAACAGGGCGCGTGCTGCAGCCGAGAAGGGCGACGGCGTTGTCGTTCGCTATCTCAGCACTCGGGGTGACGTCACGACCTATGAACTGGCCGAGGCTCTCGGTTGGTTCAAGGATGCGAACATTAAGATTGAATCGCAAGGCTATTCCCAAGGAGGGCCGGAAAGCCTGGTCGCCCTGGCCTCCGGATCGGTGGATCTTGCAGGCGCGGCGACGCCCGCCATCATCAATGCCATCACCGCCGGCGCCAAGATCCAGGGCATCATGCCGGACGGCGGTGTCAACAAGGACATCAACAGCAAGTTTTTCGTTCTGGCAGACAGCGACATTCATTCGCCCAAGGACCTGGAGGGCAAGTCCATTGCGGTGAATACGCTCGGCGCTCATCTGGATTACACGGTGCGCGAGTATCTCCGGGATCACGGGATAAGCTCTGACGCTGTGAACCTCATCACTGTCCCCGGCCCGCAGCTCGAGCAAATCCTGCGGCACAAGCAAGCGGATGTGGTGGCCGTAGGGGCATGGCAATCCGTGTTTGCCGGGAAGATCGAACAGGACGGCGGCATACGCGTGTTGTTCACGGACTATGATGTGCTTGGCACCATCGTTCTGGGCACGGACGCGATGGAGAAATCGTTCATTGCCAAGAACACTGAGGCCGTGCGGGACTTTGTCACCACGTCGGCGCGGGCAGCGGACTGGTCGACCCAGCATCTGCAGGATGCCAGGCAGTTGGTCGCTTCGATCTTGAAGAAGCGCGGAGACAACCCGGAACTGGCGCAGTATTGGCCCGGCTACGGCTTGCGGCAGCATGCGCTCTACACGCCGCATGACACACAGTTCTGGATCGACGTCCTGGTGCGGGCCGGCCGGCTGAAACCCGGTCAACTGACGGCTAACGACGTTGATGCGAACGCCTACAACGGCCTTGCAAAGCTCGCGCAGAAATAGCGGACCGGATCAGGCCATGGACGGGTATCAGCGCATCGCGCACAGCCTCGAGATCAAGAATCTTGCGAAATCCTTCCTCATCAACGGGCTGATTCACCCGGTATTCAGCTGTCTCGATCTGGAAATCGAGCAGGGGGAATTTGTCGTTATCGTCGGCGAGAGCGGCTCTGGCAAAACGACTTTGCTGCGAATCATCGCTGGTCTGGAAAAAGCCGATCACGGCTCGGTGGCGGTCGCCGGCAAATACGTGGATAGCGTCGGCACAGAACGCGGGATGGTGTTTCAGGAACCGCGCCTGCTTCCGTGGCTGACCGTGCGGAAGAACGTCAGCATCGGGCTTGAGTTGCGCAAGATTCCGCAGACGGAGATTGACCGAACGGTCGAGGCCTTTTTGCATCTTGTGGGTCTAGCGGGCTTTGCATCAGCCTATCCCGGCCAGCTTTCCGGCGGCATGGCGCAGCGGGTCGGAATTGCCCGCGCCTTGGCAACCAACCCGGAAATCATGCTGCTGGACGAGCCGCTGGGCGCACTGGATGCCATGACAAAAATTCGCATGCAACGCGAGCTGGAAAGGATCTGGCAGGAACAGGCGCTCACGATGATCATGGTGACCCACGATATAGAAGAAGCCGTCTATCTCGCAGACCGGATCGTTGTCATGTCAAAGGAAGAGGGGGGAATCCGAGAAGTCATCCCGGTTTCCCTGCCGCGGTCGCGCGACCGCAGTTCCAAACAGTTCGGCGAGGTCCGCGAAACATTGTTGCGGGAATTCCATCTCAACGCGCAATAGCGTCCGAATCGCACGCGGACACAGGGGAAAAGAGCGATGAGTGACGCAACCACAACGTTGGATGACACTTCAGCGCCGCCTCCCGGGTCGGTGTGGCCGGAGCTAAATGCCACCCGAAGTCGTTGGCCGCGACGTCTGAATTGATATCTGGGCTTTCGTGCTGTCGTTCATCGCAGTCACACGCCGCGAAGCAGCGGGAACCGGACACCGTGCCGGTGCCGGCGAGATCTGGCGCCACTTTCCCAAATTCGTGGTCGGCTTTCTGGTGGCTTCGCTGCTGGTGACCCTGGCGGTACGCGATGTGTCGTTTGCCGATGATAATGCCGTCGTCCGACCGAAGCCGATTATGCCGATCACGACGCTGCGTACGCGGGCCTTCACATTCAGCTTCCTCAGGATCGGCCTCACCACCAGGTTGCGGGGGTTCGGGCGAACCGGCGGCCGTCCGGTCCTGACGTTC
>JASHQG010000621.1 GCA_030037665.1 Acetobacteraceae bacterium | reverse complement strand
TCATTGGGAACGGCGATCCGGGGCCAGGGTTTCAGGACGAAGGAATCGCCGCTATCATCGCCGCACCTCTGGAGAAAACCGTCCCCATGGCGATCACCATCCGGCCATTGCATCCCCTGTTCTGTGCGGAGGTCGCAGGCGTGGATATCGGCGCGCCCGTGGACGACGCAACCTTCACCGACATCCGCGCTGCGCTGGACGATCATTCCGTCCTGATCTTTCATGACCAGGGCCTGGACGATGAGCGGCAGATCGCGTTCAGTCGCCGCTTCGGTACGCTGGAGATGGCCGGCAAGGCCAATCCCGCGGTGGGCACATGTTTCGCGCGGCAATCGAATCTCGACATCAAGACCGGTGTGGTCATCCCGAACGAGGACCGCCGGATGATATATCAGAAAGGCAATTATCTCTGGCACTCGGACAGCTCCTTCAAGGCCGTGCCCTCCCTGTGCTCTCTTTTGTCGGCGCGCATCGTGCCGCCCGAAGGCGGCAACACCGAATTCGCCACGATGCGCGCCGCGTACGACGCGCTGGCGGATGATGCGAAGCAGAAGTTGGATGGCCTCGTGGCAGAGCACAGCCTGGTCTATTCGCGCGGCACGGTATCGACCGGAGCGTTGACGCCTGAGATGATGGCCGAACTGCCGGGCGCCTGGCAGGCCATGGTGCGGGTCAATCCTGTCAACGGTCGCAAAGCGATCTACGCCGGCGCGCATGCCTCGCACGTGATCGGTTGGCCGCGCGAGGAAGGTCGCGCGTTCATCCAATGGCTCAACGAATTCGCGACGCAACCGCGATTTTGTTATTCCCACGCCTGGCGGCAGGGCGACCTGGTGATCTGGGACAATCGCGCGGTGCTGCATCGGGCGACCGCGTACGACACGGTGCGGCATAAGCGCCTCATGCAGCGCACGACAATCCGCGGCGACGGACCAACGGTGGCACAACCAAAACAGTACGAGCTCGCGGCGGAGTAGATTCCGCCGCGAGCTTGCGTGGGCCGCGCCGCGTCTCTTCTCGCGCTGCCGTTTGCCCGGAACAGCGGGCCTCGCTTATTGCGCGGCGCTGCGCATCGGGACCTGCGCCTTGAGGAAGCGGCGCACCCGGTCGATCGTGCGTTGCCTCAGTTCCTCCGGCTCCTTCCATGGGAACACCGTGATTTCGGCGTTAGGCGCGAGCGATGCGACATCGATCGAGGTCTGCAGAGGATGTGCCGGGACGTCATCCGGCAGCACCAGCATCGGCGTCCCACAGTTCCTGATAAAGTCGCGCGAGACGCTGTACAGGAAATCGGGCTGCGCTGCGTACAGGTTGTGGAGGTATTTGTCGATCGTATCCGCCGACACATCGGGCCGCCGCTTCATAAAGTCGGGCACCCAGTTTTGGCTGCTATGCTGGTACATGACGGTCGGGTCTTCCGGCCGATGGCCGACGGTCTGGCAGAAGACGGCAGCAACCACCCGGTCGGGCGCGCGCTGCATCAGCGTGCCGGCAAAGCAGCCCCCGATGCAGTAGCCCATGTAAGAGAATTCGCGGATGCCGAGGTGATCCATCAGCCCCAGCTGGTCGTCAGCGAACGCGCCCCACGGGTCATCGACCGCAACGGGACCAACCGACTCGCCGCCGTTGGCGTTGCGCTGATCCATTGTGATGCAGCGGAAGTCGCTTTTAAACGCTTCCATCGCGTTGATCACGGCGCTCGGCCAGTTGCTGACGCGCGAGTTCAGGCCACCGCCCGGGGTGACCAAAAGCGGGAAACCGGAGCCTGTCTCCTCGAAGCGGATGCGGACGTCGCCTCTTTGATACACTGGCATGGCAGTTCCTCCTGAGTGATGCGAAAGATCCCTAAGATCATTCAAGCTGTGGGACGAAGCGCAACACGCTGCTCCTTGCTGACGAAGGAGAGCGGACGCGCATCGAATGAGACGCCGACCTCGTATAGAGCAACGTACAGCCTCATCGAGCCTTCGGCTTTGTGGACAGGCACATCGCGTCGGTCTGATGGCTCGGGTGTGTTCACTGCCAGCACGTTCGATCAGTCTCGTGTGGTCTGTACGGGTGATCGGGCGGTGACCGAGACACCGCGCTATCCATGCACGAAGCGGCGGAGCGCCTCGCGGTTGTCGCGCTCGGCTTGTTGGGTCACGCGGGCGTCTGTTGCGCGATAGAAGCCATGATACGCGCGCGGATACATGTGAAACTCGACCGGCACGCCGGCGCGGCTCAGACGATCCGCATAAGCCATATTCTCTTCGAGAAACAGATCAAGACCGCCGACCGAGATATAGGTGGGCGGTAAGCCCGACACATCCGCCGCCCGCGCAGCCGCCGCATAAGGCGAGACATCGGCCGAGCCCGGCTCCCGACCGAGCAGCGATTGCCAGCCGAAATAGTTGTTCTTCTGCGTCCAGACGAATTCGCCGACCTGGGGATGCAGATCTGTCCGCACCGCCGTGCGGTCGTCGATCATTGGATAGATGAGCTGCTGAAAGGCGAATTTCGGCCCCGCCTGGTCACGCGCGTAAAGAGCAGCGGCCGCGGCGAGACCGCCACCTCCGCTTTCACCCTTGATACCGATGCGGGCGGGATCAAGCCCCAGATGTCCCGCCGTCGCGTGCAGCCAGGTGAATACCGAGTAGATATCCTCGAGAGGCGCCGGATGTGGTGCCTCCGGCGCGAGCCGATAATCGACCGAATAGATCGCGCATCCCAGCTCTGACGCGAGCAGCCTGTTCTCCACATCCTTCATCTCGGGCGTGCCCATCACGAAACCGCCGCCATGGATGTGCAGGACGGTGGGGAGTGGCCTGTCACTCCTGACCGGGCGATAGGTCAGAACGCGGATCGGCGCCGCGCCGAACGCGCTGTCGACACGGACCTCGTCGACGGTGATATCGGGCAGATCCGGTGCCGGCACGACTCCCAGGAGCTGAAGCGAATCGGCGCGGCGCTGCGCCAAGGAATTGGCGGTCAGCGGCAACGATGGCCACAGCGTGAGCGCATGGCGCAATTCCGGGTCGACAAGTTCAATGGTGCTCATGGATGTCAATCGCGTCCGTCTGATAGGGACGGAACGATAAGGCCGCAACTGACCAGCGACAAGCCCGCAGTGGTTAGCCCGATGAATCGTTCAGCGTGCGTCGTAAGACATGTCGGCAGTTCATGTGGTTTGCAGTCCACACGACCCGCGGGTTCAATACGACCTCAATCGTCTTGATCTGCCGATCACCAAAGGGATGGGTGGACAGAGCGGCCTGAAGAGAAGGCGGACAGACCGTCTGACGCAACTTGCAGCGCGTGACATCCAGCTTCACCCAGCGCGGCGTCGCCGGTATCTCTTGCTCACGCTCCGTGCCTCTGCATCGAAACGGGTCATCGCGCAGCCGCGAGATAACTGCCTGCGGAGATGACACCCGTTGTCCCGCCGCGGCAAAGTGTCAATGTCTTGACAGAAAAATCCACCGGAATGATGCTTCGCCCAGAGTGAGTCGCATCAAACGAATTGCTCCAAGAGCGATCTCGGGAGGGAACATCGTGCGACGCGGTGGAACCGTACTCTGCCTGCTGTGGCTTATCATGTCCCTCGCCGGCACTTCAGTGCAGGCGCAACGAGTCGGTCAGAGCCACCCATTCGCCGGCTACGCGGTCGTGCAGCACAGCTATTTTTTCGTTGGCGGCAGCTATGTCGGCGATCCGGCCAAATCAGTGATGCACGGCCAGATGTTCGTCGAGAGACTTACGCCCGCGCGGCTGCGTCAGCGCTACCCGATCGTGCTGATCCACGGCGCGGCGCAAACGGCGACAAACTGGATGGGCACGCCTGACGGACGCGAGGGCTGGGCCGAATTCTTCTGTGGTCAAGGTTATCAGGTCTACATGGTGGATCAGCCGGCGCGCGGACGGTCCGCGTGGCAGGAAGACATTGATGGCAAGGTGCGCACCTTCGACGCACAGACCCTCGAGAGACTGTTCACCGCGCCCGAGCTGTATAATCTCTGGCCGCAGGCGAAGCTGCACACGCAATGGCCGGGAAGCGGCCCAAAACATGGCCAGATCGGCGATCCGATATTCGACCAGTTCTATGCCTCGCAGGTACAGTTCCTCGCCAGCAATGCTGAGACGCAGAAGCTGGTCCAGCATGCGGCGGCAGCCTTGCTGGATCACATTGGGCCCGCGATCGTACTGACCCACTCGCAATCGGGGCCGTTCGGCTGGCTGATCGCAGATGCACGGCCGCAGCTGGTTAAGGCGATCGTCGCCGTGGAGCCGTCCGGACCGCCGTTCCACGACATGGTCATTGGCAAGGGCCAAGCGCGGGCCTGGGGCGTGACCGACATCCCGATTACCTATGATCCACCGATCACCGATCCGTCGCAGTTGCAAATCGAGCAGCAGGCGGAGCCGGACAAGCCTGATCTGGCAAAGTGCTCGCAACAGAAGGCACCGGTGCATTCGTTGGTGAACCTACGCAGGATCCCCGTTATGATGCTGACATCGGAAGCGTCATTTCACGCGGTATACGACCACTGTACAGCCCGCTATCTCACGCAGGCGGGGGTGAACACTGACTTCGTCCGGTTGGAGGAACGCGGCATCCGCGGCAATGCGCATATGATGATGCTGGAGAAGAATAACCTACAGATCGCCAAGCTGATCACCTCATGGCTGAGCAGGCACGTCAAATAGGCGCGGGCGCTTTGCCTGAGGTGCGTCGCCGGGCGCAGATTCTACGTGTTCGAGGAGAAACGGGCCTGGACCGGCCCGCAGAGGGCTGGCCCGACCGCCGTCACTAGTGCGAGGAAAACCACAAGGGAGGAAAACAATGCTGCAACCAGTTCGGCGATCCCTGTCGCGACGCTCGCTGTTAGCAGGCGGCGCCGGGCTTGTCGGTGCCGCAGCACTGACGCGGTCGGCCTTTGCCGAGCCCAATGCCGCGGTTGGCACCCCCCGAAGCGTCATTTCGAACCCGCCGCGCGACTGGACGCCGGGTAATCCTTCGATCTATCCCGATCCCGACGTGATCGTCGTCGATCCCTCGTTTATCCCGTTAAGGCGGCCACAGGGTGCGATCTACCGCCTCTGGACGGGAGCCTTGTGGGCCGAGGGGCCGACATGGTCGAACCAGGGCCAATACCTCGTCTTCAGCGACGTCTCCGGCAACACCCTTTATCGCTACATCTGGGACGACGGCCGGGTGACCGTCTTCCGCCGGCCGTCCAACAATGCCAACGGCAATGCCTTCGATTTCGAGGGCAGGCTCTTGTCGTGTGAGGACTTCACCCGGCGCCTCGTGCGTTGGGAGCACGACGGAACCGTGACGGTCATCGCCGATTCATATGAGGGCAAGCCGCTGAACTCGCCCAACGGCGTGGCGCCTCATCCTGACGGAAGTATCTGGTTTACCGATCCAGGCTATGGCGACCAGATCGCCGAAGGTCGCCCGGACGAGGCCGGCGGCCCCACCAACCCGCAGGGAATCTTGAATCCGCGCATCGGCGCTGAGGACGCCGGCGTGATCGGCGGGCGCAAGCGGGAATTGCCGACCAACACCTACCGCTGGGACCCGAGCGGCAAGCTTGAGGTTGTGGTTCCGGAGGACGTGGTTCCCGACCCGAACGGCCTCAGTTTTTCGCCGGATCACAAAACCTTCTACCTGATCAGCACGGGCAAGGGGCCGGGCGACCAGGGGACTGCCGGGACGGGGGTCATCTATGCCTTCGATCTCGATGGCAAAAAACTAAGCAATAAGCGCCTGTTCACCGACATGATGGTCGACGGGGTCAAGTGTGGCCCAGACGACATGAGCGCCGACGTCTTCGGCAATCTGTGGTGCGCTTCCAATGCGCCGCTCGGCTATGCCGGCGTACTGGTGTTCAACCCGGCAGGCAAGTTGATCGGACGCATCCGCCTGCCCGAAGTGTGCGCGAACCTGACCTTTGGCGGCCCCAAGCGCGACCGTCTGTTCATGGCTGCGAGCCAGTCGCTCTACATGCTGGAGACCGCAACGCAAGGCGCCGCTCCCGGCTGACCCCGGCGGCTGCAGCGGGTTACCAAGATCGCGCAGCACTGAATCGGGCAATTCACGCGAGATGCCCGGTTGCACTCGACCGCGACGTAAGTTCAGAGCTCCTGACATACCCCCCTTTGAGACGCCGAAATCACCGATTTTTTGCGTCCGGGGTGCGCACCAATACCTGTCCGGTTTTTTTGCCGGCGGAGGCATAAGAGACTGGCGGATAAAGCTTTTGGACAGGCCTTGTGCGGACTCAAACCTGTCCGCTTTAGGCCGGCACAT
>JASHQG010000006.1 GCA_030037665.1 Acetobacteraceae bacterium | reverse complement strand
CACGCATCGTTGACAACGTGCAGGGCATCCAGTTGCTTGGCGATGCCCTTCGCAAAAAGAAGGCTCAGGAACAGAGGCGGTGGAGCGGTTCGAGTGTCGCCCGTCGACTCAGACGGCGGTGGGGTGACCTCGGCGGCTACAGCCGCACCCGACCCGAAGCTGACGTTTCTGGGGGGCGTATTCGGGTGTTCAGTGACGAATCGTTCAACCATCCCAGCTCCAGCCACAACATGCATCCACACCACGACTTCATCATTTGCGCGTTCGTGCTGGAGGGAGAACTTTCTCACCAAAATACACTCGGTGACAACGATACGCTGCCGGCAGAGGATTTCTACGCGTTCTCCGCGGGGTCGGGAGGGTCGCACGAGGAATTCAACGTGCGTCTCGCGCCGATGAAAGCGATCTATCTCTGGATGTTGCCGGACCAGCTTCTGTTGCCACCGTCCTTTCGGCGCGATCATTTCGACGCGGTCGCCGGACTGAACCGCATCACGACACTTATCGGTCCGGACGACGGGCCATCCCGGTTCCGCAAGATGCCTGGGTTTCGCGACCGGTGAGCGATGCGGCTGGTCGGTACGTTTACGAGCCGCGTTCGCCCAGGCATGGGGTCTATGTCTTCGTGTTGGAAGGCAAACTGCGCTGCGGTGGCACACTGCTTGGAAGGCAGGACAGCGAGGCCGTTTCGGGAGTCGACGACGTCGTCTGCCAGACCAGCGGCGGCTCTAGAGACGCTTTATTTGTCGTAACGCTCCTCTAAGGATTCCGAACTGAGGAAGGCTCCAACAAGCCTAGCTTTCTCAATCAAACCAAGCGCGGTAGAGGGGAGAATCGTTGATGCGGGCACGTATCTGGATCGGATTGGCCGTCATTGTTGTCGGAGTGGCCGCCTGGGTGTTCTGGCCAAACAAAGCAGACCTCGGTGCCCCGCGTTTCTTCGCCGACCAGACCTATAACTTCCAAACCATTCGGGCGCTGGACGATGTGTCCGGTATTGGCGGCGATTTCGGAGAAACACGCGAGACAATCGCGGGACTCAAAGCCGGCGACGCGCAAGGCTGGTACGACGCCTGGCAGGCTACCGGAGATCGCGTCGCGGCACTGGCGAACCACACCAACGATCCGATGGGCCGCGGCCAGGCGCTGCTTCGGGCGCACAGTTACTATCGCACCGCCGAATTCTTTCTGGCGCCACACGATCCCAGGCGGTTGATGATCTGGAAAAAGAATATCGACGCTTTTTACAGAGGCCTTGACGTTCTCGGCGTCAAATACGAACGGATCAGCGTGCCGTACGGAAGCCATCACCTGAACGCGGTCTATTATCCGGGCCCGCCGGGAGCCCAGCGCCGGCCGCTGATCATGTTCGTCGGCGGCTATGACGAGACGATGGAGGAAGGTTATCTTTCCCTGGGCGTCGCCGCCCATGAGCATGGCTACTCAGTGCTCGTCTATGAAGGACCAGGACAAGGTTCCGTCATTCGCGAACAGGGTCTCGTTTTTACCCCGGAATGGGAAAAGCCAAACGGCGCGGTGCTGGATACATTTTTGAAAGACCATCCGAAGCCGGATAAGATCGTCCTTATTGGCGCCAGCCTCGGCGGCTATCTCGCGCCGCGCGCGGCGGCTTTCGATAAGCGTATCGACGGCGTTGTTTCTTACGATGAGTTCTTCGACGGAGGAGCCACCTCGTCACGCAATGTGCCAAAATTCGTGTTCTGGTTGAAAGATCATGGCTATAAAGGCATGCTAAATTTCCTCGCGGGACTAAATTCCGATCCTGGTAAACGATGGGCTGAGGCGAATGGCATGTGGGTTTTCGGTGCCAAGGACCCGTTCGCGCTGTTGGATGCGTTCAAGGCTTATACCCTGGCGCCGGTCGCGTCGCGCATCAACATCGACGTGCTGATTTTCGCGGGCGTCGACGACCACTTCGTCCCGCTCGATCAGGTTGACGAGTATAAAAAGAGCCTCGTTCACGCACGAAGCGTGACCACTTTCGTTTTTGACCGTGCCTCGGGCGGCGGCGAGCATTGTCAGCTTGGCGAGCCCAGTCTTTGGCACGCGGCGCTGTTTGATTGGCTTTCGTCGAAGTTCGGCGCGTCGAGTCCATAGCGCGTGAGCGTATTCACGCGGGCCAGCCTCTCTCCCATTGGTCGGCGTGCACGACTTCGGCGAGGGGTCGTCGGCTTATCGGTCCGAACGGATCGACCGGCCAACCGATCGGCATCATGGCAAAGCTGTCAACGTCGTCCGGCAGCTTCAGTAATGCTCGTACCTCGTCTTCGCATCGAAGGTGGTTGGTTGTGATCGTGGTGCCAAGGCCCAGGGCACGACAGGCGAGGATGAGGTTCTGGACCGCCGGGTAAATGCTGGCGCCACGAATGCGCTCCGCGTAAGCCAACTCCGCTTGATACAGCCCGCGCATCGCGGGTGGCAATGAGTCAGGTGTCGGAACGATCGGCCGGCGCAGACAAGGCAGCACGATCACGGGGGCATCGCCCATATGTGCCCAGAGATGCGCACCCGAGGTCATCAGTTGGCCGAATTGCGCCTCCGTCAGATGCGGGGGCCGGCCGCGCGCGGCGTACATTGCCTCGGCGATCTTTGACGCCTTGGCGTAGATGTCGCCCAGTTGGCGGCGTAAATCCGGATCGCGCACGACGACAAAGTGCCAGTTTTGCGCGTTGCCGGCAGACCCGGCACGGATGGCGGCGTCCAATACCTGGGTCAGCAGCGCCTCGGGAACCGGATCGGGCTTCAGTCGGCGCATGGCTCTCGCAGTGTGTATCGCTTCAAACAAATCGATACGGTCCATGCCTCACCTCCCATGGGCGCGGACGTTTGTCGCGCTCGCGCGAACGATACTCCGCGACCGGCTCATGCATCAAAGGAGCCTTGCCCGACAAAGAGGGCGGTGTTGCTTCATGATCCCTGAACAGCGCGCCCTGCGCGACCGTCTTCACCGGTACCCTTCATCATCGAGCAACCCATCTTTTATCGGACCGATGCGGCTGGCCCGGCACGGGGGTGCTGCGGGAAGTATTCTTTGGAAACTTGGGCCGGTCTGATCCAGGTCCGATCTCTCTGAGCTTGCCGCGCGTGGACGAAGACCTCCCGCCTTGCCTGACCAGCGTTCACGCAGGTCCGGATTTCGCCCCCCTATCGATGCGGTGGTACGGCGCTACGACCGCTCTTAGTATGGTCATCAGGACTGGCGGATGTCCCGGCTGGGCGTCGAGTCGCCCACAACCCGACTTATCGCCAATGTCTGCTCCCGACCTTCTGCCGCTGTAGCCGGGGCATCCCGCCTGCACCGCCGCAGGTCGCGGCTTGAGCCGAACACTCGGGGCATGGACAAATCATGCCGCCGACGGGCAGACGCCATCTCGGCCGACATCGATCGGAATAGCCGGCCGACTTCGATTGGAATGGGTGGCCGAGATCACGGGGGATCACCGGCCGAATTCATCGGAATGCCCAATCTTGAGCGAGCCTTTGCGGCTGAGCCGGGCGAACAGATGGATGATAGCGCGACGGATGTCGCGGGCCGCGGTCGTGAGCGCTGAAATCGACATGTTCATAATGGGTCTCCAGTCTGCAATGGCGGTTGCGATTGCGGAGCTGTGAGACGGCGCGGCT
>JASHQG010000620.1 GCA_030037665.1 Acetobacteraceae bacterium | reverse complement strand
GCATCAACGCGCAACAGCCGCGCCACGTCGTGCAGCAGGAACAACAGATCTCGCCGGAAGTCTTCCACCGGGGCACAGTCTCCTAAGAGATATCTCACGAGACAATAACGCAGCTTATCATATCCCCGCTAGGCCAACCGCCATGCGGCGGACGCAGGGCCGCTGCGCGTTCCTGCCGGAGCGGCTATTTCCCCGTGATCGCGTCCAGCCCGGCCTTGGCGGTCACGCCGTCCTGGGTCGCGATGCCGCCGCTCGCGCCGATCGCACCAACCAGCTTGCCGTCGATGACAATCGGGAAGCCACCTTCCGACGCAACCGCGCGAGTCTCGATCAGGAACGTCAACACGGCGGCATTGTTCTTGTTCGCGAGGTCGCTGAACACCTTGCTCGGGCGGCGGAACAAAGCGGCGGTGCGCGCCTTGCCCTGAGCGATATCGATCGACGCGTATTGCGTGTCGTCCATCGTCGCCTCGGCGATCAGTTGTCCGACCGGCCCAACGACAGCGATCGCCATCTTCCAGTTGTGCTTCTGCGCCTCCGCCATGCTGGCGGCTACCGCCTTCTGGGCCTCGGCGAGGCTGATCGGTGCGCCATAGGGGATGTCGAAAGGCATTTTCTCGGGCACTCCGGCGGGCGCCTGGGCGTGCGCGGTAGCAAGACCGGCCAGCAGCAGCGTTACAGCGGCGAGGCCGAGAGTGCGGCGGGTCATGGCGTTCTCCCCTTGTGGTTCTTGCCTGGCTATCAGGTCGCCCGATTGGCTCCGCGGCGTCAACGTCGATGCGCCGGCGCGCGGATGGCGGGGAGAGAGATCGCCAGAGACATGGATATCCGTTGTGCAGTCGGCGAACGGGTGCCACTTGTGAGATTGCGAGCGCACAGCGCCGAGGCATTCTGCCACGGGAACTACCCCGGTGCCGCTCGCCTCGGAATGAGAGAAAGGGAGGTCACTGCATGAACGATATAGGGCCTCCCTATGTCGGGCGGTCGATGCTTCGGCGCGAGGACCACCGCCTGCTGACCGGCCAGGGCATGTTCCTGGCCGACCTCGCTCTGCCCGGCATGCTCCATGCCGTGCTCGTGCGCAGCCCGGTCGCGCACGCGCGCATCCGCGCGGTAGATCTGACGACCGCCGCTTCTGCACCCGGCGTGCTGCTGGCGCTGAATGGCGCCGAGGTGCTGCAGCTGCTGCCGCCGGTGCCCGAGGGCCAGCTCTCGATGCCGCGCAAATGGACGACGCTTGTCCAGCATAAGTTCCTTAATCCGCAGCAGCCGCTGTTGGCCCATGACAAGGTGCGGCATGTCGGCGAGGCGATGGCGGTGATCGTCGCAACCACACGCCACCAGGCAGACGACGCCGCGGAACTTGTGCGATGGGAGCTGGAGGAATTGCCGGTGGTTGTCGATCCCGAAGCCGCTCTGCGCGAGGACGGTCCGATTGTGCACGAACGCTTCGAGACCAACCAGGTCGGCAGTTTCTCAATCGGCCGCGGCGACGCGGACGCGGCGTTGGCGCGTGCGCCGCATCGCTTGCAACGCCGGTTTCATCATCATCGCTACACGGCAATGCCGATGGAATGCCGCGGCGTGGCTGCCGCTTTCGACACGCGCGCAGGCCTGTTGACCATCTGGTCCTCCACGCAGGTGGTGCATTGGGTGCGGCGTGAGGTCGCGAACATGCTGCGTCTGCCGGAAGCACAGGTGCGCTGCATTGCGCCAGATGTCGGTGGCGGATTCGGCGGCAAGGGCCATGTCTATCCCGAGGACGTGCTCATCGGGTTTCTGGCACGCCGACTCGGCCGTCCAGTGCGCTGGCTCGAGGACCGCCGCGAGCACCTGATGAGCGCCACCCATTCACGCGACCAATGGCACGACGTCGACGTCGGTTTTGACGGCAACGGCCGAATTCTGGCGCTGCGCGACGACTACATTGTGGATTGCGGTGCGTGGAACCCGATCGGATCCGGCGTCGCGTACAACACTGCGGTGCATATGTGCGGTCCCTACAAGATCGAGAATTTCGCCGCGTCGGGGCGGATCGCCGTCACCAACAAGGTGCCAAATGCTCCATACCGCGGTGCCGGGCGTCCGGAAGCCGCGTTCGTCATGGAACGTGTCATGGATCTTGTTGCACGTGAGCTCGGCCTGGAGCCCGCGGAGGTGCGCCGACGCAACATGATCCGCGCTGACGAAATGCCGTATCGCGTCGGAATTCCGTACCGCGACGGTGAGCCGGTGGTGTACGACAGCGGCGATTTTCCCGGTGCTCTCGAGAAGGCGCTGAATGCGTTGGGCGGACTGCCGGCATTCCGCAATCGACAGCGCGACGCACGCGCACAAGGCCGTTATCTCGGGTTTGGCATCGGCTGTTACACCGAGGGCACCGGTGTCGGGCCGTTCGAAAGCGCATTCGTGCGCATCGATCCGTCCGGAAAGATCTATGTCGCCTCCGGAGCCTGTCCGCAGGGCCAGGGCATGGAGACGATCTTCGCACAGATTGCCGCGGATATGTGGCAGGTGGCGCCAGAGGACGTGGTGGTGGCACTGGCCGACACGTCAGCAATCGCGATAGGTTTCGGTACAATGGCCAGCCGCAGTACTGTCACTCTGTCGGCCGCGATGCATCACGCGAGCGAACGGCTGCGCTTCAAGGTGTTCTCGATCGCGGCGAACCTGCTGGAGTGCGCCGAGGCCGATCTTGAACTGCGCAACGGCGGAGTTGGCATCGTTGGCGTGCCCGGCGCGACGCTGAGCTTGGCGCGTATTGCGCAGGCGGCGCGACCAGGCTGGGACAACGAGCGACCCGTCGGCATGGATGCTGGACTGGAAGAAACGTTCTACTGGCAACCACCGACTGTGACCTGGAGCTATGCGGTGCATGCAGCGATCGTCGAGGTGGACGTCGACACCGGCCGCGTGCGGCTGGAAGATTATGCCGTCGCGCACGATTGCGGGGTGGTGGTCAATCCAATGCTGGTGGAGGGTCAGATCATCGGCGGCGCAGTCCAGGGCATCGGCGGTGTTTTGTCGGAAGCGATTGCTTACGATGCAGGAGGGCAATTGCTCAGCGGCTCGTTAATGGATTACGCGCTGCCGTTCGCCGCTGACATGCCGGACATCCGGATCGTGCATCAGCATTCGCCGTCGCCGCTTAATCCGCTGGGGGTGAAGGGTGTGGGTGAAGGCGGCGCGGTCGCGCCTCCGGCTGCAATCGCCAATGCGGTCTGCGATGCGCTTGCGGAGTCTGGCATTGAGGTGAATGCGACGCCCGTGCGGGGCGAAAAGCTTGTTGAGGCGATGCGGAAGCATTAGTCCGTGCGCCTGCGTCTGGTATCGTGGAACGCGAAGCGACGGAGCAGAGGCATTCATGGCGCGTGACGATGAACGCGATCGCTTTTTCGCTTCGTACTATATAATGGCGAAAGTTGGCACTCCCGTACATTGCAAACTCGCCGGGTGCTTCGTTGGCCGAACCGCGCTCTCGCCATCGCGACGCCCTCCGAATCCTGTGCGGCGCCTTCTCCAAGGGTCTGCGTCATGATGTCGACGAGCTTTCCCCGCTCGGTCTATGTGGAACGACCCTATCGACATTGCCGATCAGAACGGACCGCTCCTGCGCCGGTGAGTTGTCTCGGCCGATTCCTGCGAACACTGTGCGGTCTTCCTCTGATTGGCGGAGGTGAAGATCCGACCCCGCACATCGGGCACGTCGCTGTGATCGCTCAGGTTCGCCGACCGTTTCCGGCGACGCCCCGATTTCGTCGTCGGCGTGCTTCATTCGACAGCGGCCGCGGATGACAATCGCCCGCCATCCGCGGGGATTTCGCACCGGCCCGTGCGGCGTCATGGTACCTCACCTGCAATGTGCGACGGAGCCACCGGATGCGCCTCGCTATCCCTGACTTGATCTCCAACTCTTATTTCCCGGCACTGGCCGCGGCCGAGCTCGGCTTTTTCCGGCGCGAAGGTTTGTCAGTCTCCGCCGAGCTCATCTTCCCCGTCGACCGCGCCTACGCTGCCCTGCGCGACGGTGAGATCGACTTCGTGGGCGGTGCTGCGCACGGCGCACTCGCCGCGTTCGATACGTGGCGCGGCGTGCGGCTGCTCGGTGCGCTCTCCCAGGGAATGTACTGGTTCCTGGTGATGCGCGCCGATCTCCGCATTGCCCGCGCCGACCTTGCCGCGCTGAAGGGCCGGCGTATCGGCGCCGCGCCGTGGGTCGACGTGGGGCTTCGCCAGCTGCTGCTCGCGGCGGGCCTCGATCCGGTGCGCGACAGCATCGACATTGCGCCCGTGCCCGGTGCTGTCGGCTCTAGGACAAATTTCGGCTTGACTGCGGCAGAGGCGTTGGCTGCAGGGACGATCGACGGCTTCTGGGCCAACGGGATGGCGACGGAAATCGCGGTGACGAGCGGCGTGGGATCGATCGTGCTCGACGTGCGGCGCGGCGATGGTCCGACGGGCTGCTTCGACTATACGATGCCCGTGCTGGCGACGACGGAGTCATTGGTGGAACGCTCGCCGGATGTCGCCGAGGCCGCGTTGCGCGCATTGGTCGCGACGCAGCGCGCGCTGAAGCAGAATTCAGCACTGGCGACGGAGGTCGGCCGCAAACGCTTTCCGCCGCGTGAGGCGGAGCTCATCGCAGGTATCGTTCAGCGGGATCTGCCATTCTACGACGCGGCGATCAGCAAAGCTTCGATTGCGGCGGTCAGCGCGTTCGCGCGGAATGTCGGCGTGCTGCGCGGTGATAGGGCCTACGAGCAGATCGTGGCGACGCAGTTCAGCGGATTGTGGCGGAGCACTTAGCGTGAGCAATGCGCGGCTGGTCCAAGGTGGCCGCCTACCCGTCGGGCCGCGACGACAGCGGGTGGCAATTCATGGTTCGTGGTAGCGACCAGGTTGGGAGTCGCGCTCAGCATCGCGGCGATCGGCGCGCCGATCTTCTGCGCAGCCCCGTCGGTGCTGTCCGGTGCATATCTGTGGGTCCAATCAATTTTCTCCGCCAGCCGGTGTCAGCCGGCGCGGGCCTTGGCTATGACGCCAGTCGCAATCCACGCGCGTGAGGTCCCTATGCCCGATACGGTCCAGATGAGCGGTGCCGACATCATCGTCGATTTCCTGATCCGCCAGAACGTCCCCTACCTGTTCGGCTTGTGCGGGCATGGCAACGTCGGCTTCCTCGATGCGGCGTTCAAGGCGCAGAACCGCATCCGCACCATCTCGGTCCATCACGAGCAAGCGGCCGGCCACATGGCGGATGCGTATTTCAAGGTGAAACACCAGCCGGTTGCGACTTTCACCTCCTGCGGCCCCGGCTCGGCGAATCTCGTCGTGGCGTTGGCCGCAGCAATGATGGACAGCAGCGCCTTCTTCGCCGTCACCGGAAACGTTCCGACCAGCCAGTTCAACCGCCAGCCTTTCCAGGAGACGGGCCGTTACTATCAGGGCGATTTTCCCTCTGTCATCCGCCCCTACGTGAAGCGCAGCTTCCAGCCGACACGCACTGAGATGGTGCCGCTGGCCGTGCGCCAGGCGTGGGACCTCATGCTCGCGGGCCGGCCCGGACCGGTGAACCTCGACGTGCCGCTCAACATCTTCGTCGAGGAGGCTGCGGTGATACCGCCCGCTGCCAGCCGCCGCGTTGCCGACAAGACGCCGGGAGATCCCGCCGCACTGTCTGCGGCGCTCGACCTGCTCATGAACGCCGAGCGTCCGGTGATCATCGCTGGCCAGGGCGTGCTGTTGTCGGAAGCCGCGCCAGAACTCGCTCGCTTCGCCAAGACCGTGGCGATCCCGGTGGTCACCAGTCCGAACGGCAAAGGAGCGATCAGCGACCGCCATCCGCTCGCATTCGGCGCGATCGGCCGCAACGGCAGCTACGCCGCAAACGATGCGAGCAAAAACGCCGACGTGATCCTGTCGCTCGGCTTCTCGTTCGACGATCGCGCGACCAGCGCTTGGCTCGACGGCTACACGCTGGCGATCCCGCCGTCACGGTTGATACAAATTGATATCGATGTCGCCGAGCTCGGCCGGAACTATCCGGCCGAATATGCCATCCTGGGCGACGCAAAAGCGAGCCTCACCTGGCTGAACGCCACGGCGCGTTCGCGCATTGGCGGCGCACGCGAGGGCGGCGCCTGGCTCGACCGCCTGCGCCGCGGGCGTTCGGTTTGGGCGGAGTACCAGGACGGGCTGGCGGAGTCTGACGCCGTCCCGCTGCGGCCGGAGCGGCTGATTCGCTCACTGTCCCGCGCGCTGCCGGACGACGCGATCATCGCCTCCGATGTCGGCGTGCATCACAACTGGATCATCCAGTTATTCGACAC
>JASHQG010000619.1 GCA_030037665.1 Acetobacteraceae bacterium | reverse complement strand
TCGATCCATCTCGCCGGGATCGAGGATGCACATTATTACCGGCTGGAGAACTTCCACCGCGCGACGGAGAACATTCCGGAGGGTGCGGTTGCCATCCTGCTGTCGCACACACCGGCAGCCTATCGCCACGCGGCGCATGCCGGCTTCGACATGATGCTGTCCGGCCACACCCACGGCGGGCAGATCTGCCTGCCGGGGGGCAGACCTTTGCTCACCGGGCGCACGCCGCGGCGGATCGTGCGCGGCACGTGGCGCCATCACGGCATGAGCGGCTATACGGCCGCCGGCAGCGGGACGTCGGTCGTCGATGCGCGATTGAACTGCCCCCCGGAAGTCACACTGCATACACTGCGATGCCCGCGCTCGGGGGATGGCGCGTGAGCATCGTCTCGTGCGAGGCGGTGAGCGGATGGGCGATTTTGCGCACCGGCAGCGATGTGCCGTCGCCCGATGGGCCGTGGCACCAATGGTGCGCGCGGCGATCGGCGAGAGACCGGATGGCAGGATGGCCGATGCGATTTCCGTTGCAAGCCAGGCGCGCTAGTATTCGCACATGAATGACCAGCCTGCCGCCGCATCGCGTGACCTGCTGCGCAGCGACCGTCATGGCGTTGCATGGCTCACGCTGAACAGACCGCAGGCGCGTAATGCGCTCACGCTCTCGCTGATGGCTGCACTGGACGCCGAGCTCGCGGCCATCGCCGACGACCCGGCGATCCATGTCGTGGTGATCGCCGGCGCGGGTCCGGCTTTTTGCGCCGGCCACGACCTGCGCGAGATGCGTGCGCGGCCCAAGCGCGAGGCCTACGAGGAGACATTCGGTCTGTGCTCGCGCCTGATGCAGCATATCGTCCGGCTGCCAAAGCCGGTGATCGCGCGCGTGCACGGCACCGCCACCGCTGCGGGCTGCCAGCTCGTCGCGACGTGCGACCTCGCGGTTGCCGCGGACACCGCACGCTTCGCCACACCCGGCGTGGACATCGGCCTCTTTTGCTCGACCCCGATGGTGGCACTGACACGCGCCGTCGGCCGCAAGGCGGCGATGGAGATGCTGTTGTCCGGCGAGCTTATCGGTGCGGCGAAAGCGCAGGCGTTGGGCCTGGTGAACCGCGTGGTGCCGGAAGAGGGGCTGGATGCCGCCGTGACCGCGCTGGCGGAGCTCATTGCGGGGAAAAGCCCGCTCACTGTGGCGATCGGCAAGGAGGCGTTCTATCGCCAGGCGGAAATGCCGCTGGCCGACGCTTACGCCTACGCTGCCGAGGTCATGACCCGTAACATGCTGGCACGCGACGCCGGGGAAGGCATTGACGCCTTCCTGCAAAAGCGCCCCCCGGTCTGGACCGGGACGTAATCGCCGGGTCGCGTCCCGCTCGGAAATCGAGCATCACACGACGAGGTTCTTCGGCACATCCCTGAACGGCCGGTCGTTGTCCGTCCGCGGCTCCTTCGGCATCCCCAGCACCCGTTCCGAGATGATGTTCCGCTGGATCTCGTCTGTGCCGCCGGCGATCGAGCCCGCGGGCACGCTCACCAGAATCTCCGCAATCAAGCCGCCCATCGGCGCGTCCTCACCCGATAGCATGGCATCCGCGCCGGAGATCAGCGTGTGCACCCGCGCCGCGGCGCGTGCGACATGCGAGGAAACCAGTTTGCCCAGCGAACCCTCCGGCCCCTGCGGCTTGCCCTGCATCTGCGCCGCACGGGCGCGCCGCGCGGTCCACTCGGCCGCTCTGGACAGGCACAAAAGTTTGGCGATCTCCTGGCGCACCACCGGATCGTCGAAACGTCCGGTCTCTTTCGCCCGCGTCACCACGAGGTCGACCCGCCCGGCACGCTGCGGATACCACTTGTATGGCTCCATGACGGTCGCGTTCTCCGCCCGCTCCTCGTCATAGACGCGCCCGGCGCCACCGCTCGACTGGCCCCAGCGCCCGATCCCGTCAGCGCCGCGTCGCTCATGCATCAGGGTCGTCGTCGCGACCACCCAGCCGCGGCCCACCTCGCCCACCTGGTTCTCCGGCGGCACTTCGGCGTCGGTGAAAAACACCTGGTTGAACGATGCGTGGCCGTTCATCTGCTTCAGCGGCCGCACCTCGACGCCGGGCTGGCGGATGTCCAGCACGAAATAGCTCAGCCCCTGATGTTTCGGCACGTCCCAGTCAGTGCGCGCCAACAGAAGCCCAAAATCCGCGTGGTGCGCGCTGGTGGTCCAAACCTTCTGGCCGTTGATCACCCAGCGGTTGCCCTTGAACACCGCCCGTGTCATCGCGCCGGCGAGGTCAGAGCCGGACCCTGGCTCCGAGAATAACTGGCACCATGTGTCCTCGCCGGTCAGGCTGCGGCGCAGGAACCGCCGCTTCTGATCGTCGTTACCGTGCACCAGCAGAGTCGCGGCGGCCAGTCGGCGGATGCCGGTCTTGGCGACGCCGACCGCCTTGGCGCGCTGCATCTCCTCCTCGACGACCATCTCCAGCGCCATCGGCAGTTCGCGGCCGAACCACGCCTTCGGCCAGGAAGGCACGCCCCAGCCGGAGTCGATCAGCTTGTTGCGCCATTCCACCAGGCCCTGATCGGGGTTCCAGTTTGCTTCCAGCCAGGCACGCACGTCGGCGCGGACGGAGGCTTCGGTTGCTTCGGCCATGACTATTCCCTCCACGCCCGCATCATCTGTTCGCGGTGATATGTCGCATCGCCCAGAAACACCTCGGAGCTCTTCGCCCGCTTGAACCAGAGATGCGTGTCATTGTCCCAGGTAAAGCCGATGCCACCATGAATCTGGATGGTGTGGATCGCGGTCTGCATATATGCCTCCGACGCTGTCGCCTTCGCCAGCGATGCCAGCGCAGGCAGATCCGGATCGCCGTCTGCTGCCGCCGAGGCCGCGCAATACGCTGCCGACTTGGCGAGCTCGACATCCACAAGCATGTCAGCGTGCCTGTGCTTCATCGACTGAAAGCTCGCGATGGTGCGCCCGAACTGCACCCGCAGATTGGCGTAATCGAGCGCCGACTCCCGGAGCTTTTCTGCTCCGCCGACCATCTCGCTCGCCAGACAGACCGCCGCGGCCGTCGTGGTCCGTGCGAACGGCGCTGCGGCGGCACCTTCCTCGCCCAAGAGCTCGGCCGGAACGGCGCGAAACTCGAGCCGCGCCAGCTTGCGCGTGGGGTCCATCACCTTCAGCGCGCGGCGGCTCAACCCCGTCATGTCACCGCGCACGGTGAAGAAAGACAGTCCGTCCTCGCCGGTGGATCCCGCCCGCCGCGCCAGCACCACGATCTGATCGGCGCTGTGCCCGTCCAGGACGAAGCTCTTCGTGCCATCCAGCCGATAGCCGCCCCCGTCACGCGTCGCCGTCATCTCCACGCCGCCCGCGTCCCACCGCCCGTTCGGCTCGGTGAACGCGAGCGTCGCGATCGTCTCGCCTGCAGCGATCGGCGGCAGCAGAGCGCGCTTCTGCGCCTCGGTTCCCGCGTTCAGGATCGCTGTCGCTGCGAGCACCGTCGAGGCGAAATAAGGCGCACACAGCAACGCCCGCCCCATCTCCTCCAGGACGATGCCGAGTTCGACGAAGCTGAAACCCTGACCGCCATAGGCCTCGGGAATGTGGATTGCGCTCAATCCGAGCTGTTGGTTGATGTCGGTCCACGCATCGCGGTCCCAGC
>JASHQG010000618.1 GCA_030037665.1 Acetobacteraceae bacterium | reverse complement strand
GTTGGTGACCACAGTCAGTCCTTCGCTGCGGGCATGGCCGCCGATCGGCATGTCATGAGGGCCGCATGGCGTTCCCGCCCGTTCCAGTTCAGCCCAGAGTTGGCCGTAATGGGCGGCGGCCTTCACCCCAAACGGCAGCACCGCCAGCGCGCGGTGAAGTGTTCGATGGCTGCCAGGTTCGCGGCGCGGCCGCCTGACTTCTCGGCACCGTAATGCAGTTCTCCGAGCGTGATGCTCGATTTGCGCAGCTGTTCCGCCAACGCGTTGAACTTCTCCGGGACGGCGGGCGGATAGGTCTTCATCACATCGACGCGGATAGCGGCAAGCGTCCGTCTATGCAGGCGAGTCCGAAACCGATTAGCGCCATTCCACCGAAGGCGCGCGGCGTGATGTCCTCACGCAACATGAACCACCCGAGCAACAGCGCGCTTACCGGCAGCAAGAATGTGACGAGCAGCAGGTTGGTTGCCCCAACGGCCGCCAGAATGCGAAAGTAGAGCACGTAGGCGACAACCGTGCAGAGCACCGCTATACCCGCCATAGCGCCCCAGACTTCGGCACTCGGCATGGGAAGGGCCCAGGGCTGGTCGGCAAGGGCAACGATCGGAACCAACACGAGCGTGCTGGCCGTGATCTGGCCTGCAGCGACCTTATCCGGATCGAGGCCCTTGAAGCGACGCCCGTAAATTCCGGCGAAGGCGTAGCTGACCGCTGCGAGCAGGCACGCAGCCTCGCCGATCAGGTCTTCGCTACCCAGCCCCACAAGAACGGCGGGCCCTATCAACACTGCGACGCCGAAAAAACCAACCACTATGCCCGCAAACTTGCCGAAGGTCAGCTTCTCGTTCGCCGTGAGCCAGTGCGCGGCCAGCACAGTGAACATCGGCGTGGTTGCGTTCAAGATCGAGGCTAGCCCGCTGGAAATCCGCGTCTCGCCAAACACGATCAGCGTGAACGGGATTACGTTGTTGAGCATCCCCATCACGACGAACGCACCCCAGGTTCGGACGGTCATCGGCATGTAGTCGCGCCGGAGCGCCAGCCATACGTTCAGGATAAGAGCGGCCAGGCCCACACGCCCGAGCACCACGGTGAAGGGTGGCAATGCCGCAACCATGACCTTGAAGAAGAAGAATGAACTCCCCCAGAGAGCGGCAAGCGTCAGCAGCATGATCCACTCTCGGTAGCCCATCAATGGCGTGGCTACCTGATTTGTTTGCTGCATCGTGGCACCGTTCCCCAGCACTCTCGAGTCTGAGTAAGCTGGAGATATCAGCCACGCCTCCCGGTCCTTGCTTTGGCATTCCCGTGAGTTCCGCAACTCAGATTAGAGGACCCGTGCGATGAATCAATGAATACACGTGGGCACAGTGCTTGGGCGCGGCCGCCTGGCCGACCAGTCTGAGCGCCCGCTTTCGAGGCAGGTCCGTCGGCAATCAAACGACGTGGGTGGGTCGGAACCCGTCGTTCGACGTCGCGGACCTGAATGGGTGGACAGCGTGGATTCCGGACTCTCGCGGGTTGGCTATCGCCGCTTGCCGTGGAATGGTGTTCGTTGGTCTCAGTGTAGCAGATCCCCACAGTCGAGATCGTCCACAGCCAGCAGGATGCGCCCCAGATTATTCCACCAGATCCACGGCGGAATGTTGTGTGCCTCCTGCCAAACGGGCGTCGTGATCTGCCACAGCACCGACAAGCGGTAATCAGAATCTAGTGCGCGGCGGTCGTAGCCGCTCACACCGTGTGCGACGAGCGTTGCATGGTAGTGGTCCAGCAGTCGCTGCTCCCTTTCGCGCCTAAGTTCGGGATACCAATGGACGGCCATCATGTAGGCAAGGTCAGCCGACCCGGTATCGATACGCCAGCTATCCCAGTCGAAAAAGCGAGCGTCGTCGCTCCTCGCATTCCGTGGCAAAAAGCAATTCCAGAAGTGCGAGTCACCCTGAATGATGGTGAGGTTGCGATGCGCGGCATAGCGCCCGAGCAAACCGGGCGCCGCGTCGAACAATCGCTCGAAAAGGTCGCGCCGCTCGCGCGGCAAGCGGTCACCGACGCGGTCGGTAAATCGTGTGAACGTCTCGGCGAACAATTGCACCTGTCGGAGTAAGGCGTCGGTGTCGGGCAGGCTTCCCACAGAGACGCCCAGCCGGGAATCGTCCCACCATGCAGCATGAAACCGCGCACGTGCACGCAAAATGGTCTCGCATTGTGCCATCGTCGGCGGCAGTGGCCACTGCGTGGCCACGACATGCGACTCGCTGAGATCCTCGAGCAGGATGTGCCATGCGTTGGTGGCCGGATCCCAGTTAGCGCCGAAGCAACGTGGCACGAGATGAGTCGAGGTCGCGGCGGCGACCTGAGTGTAGAACGCCACCTCCTGGCGTCCCGCGTTCCAGGTCCCGCCGGCACGCTCCGGAAGTCCGGTCTTGAGGATGACGGATGTCGGAGCATCAGAAACGCCTTGAAATGATAGGCGCAACCGTATGATGCGTGAGAGTATCGTGTCGCGCGAGCTTTCTACGACGACATCAACAACACGGCCGTCGCCAAGCAGGCCGGCTCGGCGGAAGGCATCGGTGAGATGCTCGGTACTGGCTGCCATAGGCAATGGCGTCGCGGTCATGCATAGCCCCTGGGGTAGGACAACCTGGCACGCCATTACGGTGTCGTGAGCCGCGGGGCAATGCTTTCGTGACCACTTGGGGTGGTGTTGCGACAGTCGGTTTTGGGACTGTCTACTCAGTAGCGGACACTAGGTGGGATTGAGCGCCATTGGTGCCCTCCGGATCAGCTCGATGCCTTGCCATGACAGGCAGTCGCTCAATCGCCCGGATACCTGCTCGGGTGCGCCATCGAATGCGCGAATCCTCTATCGCCAGCTCCAGGTTCGGCCAACGTTCGAACAAGGTTCGCAGCGCGCACTTGGCTTCGATACGCGCGAGCTGGTGGCCTAGGCAAAAATGAATGCCCGCACCGAAGGCGACGTGTCGGTTAGTTTTTCTCTCGAGATCGAGCTTTTCCGGATGATCATTCGCTCGGGGGTCGAAGTTTCCGGCAACCAGCATGGGCATGATTTTGTCGCCCTTCTTCAACCAGACTCCCGCGAGTGCCACGTCCTTGCGCACGAAACGCGGCTTGGGGAACTGTACCGGGCAAACGAACCGCAGAAACTCCTCAACAGCGTGGTCGGCACGCGTCCAATCTTCTTGTAGCCAATCGCGTAGTCCGGGATCACGGAGTAGCTCGCGGACGGAACCGCTGATGAGGTGGGCCGTGGTTTCGTGGCCTGCGAACAGGAGCAGAAACAGCATAGACACCATTTCGTCGCGGCTGATGACCCCTCCTTCCTTTTCGATGCGGACAAGCTCCGCGATCACTCCTGTGCCGCCGCTCTCCCTGGCGGCGTTCAGGCGCTCCTCCATGTAGCGCTTCATGGCGAGCATCTTCGGAATGATGCCGAAGAAGCTGAAGACGCCCTTGAAACGCGTGAAGCCGCTGGCCCAGTTAGTGAACTTCGGTCGGTCGGCAACAGGCAGCCCTAGAAGCTCGCAGATCACCAAGAGCGGCAATCGCCGCGCGTAGCGGTCGACGAGATCGGCAGGGGTTCCGTCCGCAAAGAGCGCGTCGGCCAGTTCGCTCGCGAGCCTCATGATGTACGGCTCCATTTCAAGCACGGCTCGTCGCCGGAACACCTCGTCGACGATGCCCCGCAGGCGGGTGTGGTCCGGCTCGTCGGTCGATAGCATATTGTTTGAGATCGTACGCACGATTTTGGGCATCCACCACTGAAGCCCGACGACCTCGCCGTCGTCCCTGCGCAGGGTGAAGGTGTGGCTGTCCCTCAACACCTGATTGGCCGCTTCTTGCGTCGTGGTCGTCCAGACCGTCCCGACGAGTGGGAACCGAACCTCGACGACGGCTCCCGCCGCCCTCAGTTTCTCAACCTGGACGATTGGGTTGCGGAAGTACTCCTGACTGGTGAAATCCGCGGAGAGCGTCATGGTCGCATCCTACCGGCATCGTTGTTATCGTACGCCATGCGCCCTGCGGACACCTTGTGCAAGCGTTCGACGACAGGATCGGCCATTCTTGGGCGGCCCACGTGCAAGCGATCTGGACTGTCTGACGGCACCTAGCCTGGGACCTGTGCTAAGCACGTTTCGGACGTACCGACGATCGTCGTTAGCAAGGGATGTCCGCTGTCGGGGACGGGAACTGCGCTATCGAGCGACAGACTCGGGTCGAGACTCGCCGTCCCCCAGACAGTCAATTCACGCGCCGGTCTATGCCAACCTCGACGAATGCCTGAAGGCTGCCCGGTTGAACCAGCGGTGCGGGCCTTTGATTCCAACTAAAGGGAACAATGCAGGACGGCAATTTCTTCTTGCTACACCGAAGTTTTTGTGATCGTAATGACCGATCGGGACTTCAAGCGGAGGGTGTGATGGCAGTTTTCGCGATCGCTGACGTTGAGGTGAAAGATCCCGCTAGGCTTGCACCGTACCGAACGGCGGTTGCCGATACGGTCGCAAAATATGGCGGACGCTTCATCATCCGGGGCGGCGCTGCGAAACTACTAGACGGGGGTCCCGCGCCAAAAACCATTGTTGTCGTTGAGTTCCCCGAGGCCACCGCTTTGGATCAGTGGTACAACTCTCCCGAGTACCAGCGAATACTCCCGTTCCGCCTTGAGAGCTGCACAGGACGCGTATTCATGGTCGAAGGTGTGAGCGGGTGAGTTCCAGCGCCGATCACGATTGGAGTTCGCTACAGACAATTGCCAACCAGCCATGCTGTAGCGTCTGAGCCTCGTCGTCGGCATAACTTTAACGTTGTTGCCAGCTCGAGCGGAGCAGGCTCAACTCAAGGCTCCGCATACCTCGAAGGAAGGAGGACGGGGGATGGATAGCGCACCGGACCGTTCTGCCGAGGCTGCAACGCCAGACCGCGCGACGTTCGTAGAGGCGACACTCAAAGATCGCTTTTCATGCCGGGCTTTTCGACCGGAACCCGTACCCAGAGCAATAATCGAGCGAATCCTAACAATGGCGCAGCGCTCTGCCTCCTGGTGCAACAGTCAGGCGTGGCAGCTCCACATCACCGAAGGCGCAGCTACCGAGCGGTTCCGTCAAGCACTGCTCGCGCAAGTCGCAGCCCATCCGGACGGTGATTGGGATATCGAGCCCCCGCGGGAATACCGCGGCATTTATCGCGAACGCCGGCGAGAGTGTGGCTTCCAGCTCTACGATGCGCTTCGCATTACGCGCGGCGATCACGACGGCTACGCCCGGCAGGGACTTCAGAATTTTCGCCTGTTTGGTGCGCCTCATGTGGCGATCGTTACGAGCGACGAAGCCCTGGGCCCGTATGGCGCAGTGGATTGCGGCGCCTACGTAGCGACCTTTATGGTCGCCGCTCAGTCCTGTGGTGTAGCGACCATCGCGCAGGCTGCATTGGCGCGACAGTCGTCTTTCCTCCATCGATTCTTTGGCATCGGTGCTGACCGGCTCGTGGTTTGCGGCATCTCTTTCGGCATTGCCGACGAAACCCACAAGGCGAACAGCTTTCGCACAAGTCGGGCTTCGATCGACAATACTGTCGACTGGAAAACGGAATAGGGTGTCGTGTTGCCGCAATTGATGCGAAAGGTGCGGATTGACAGATTTGCTGCCGAATAAGGTGAGACTTTGCCCGCCCACGTTTCTCAATATAGCCGCAAATCATGCGAACGTGAATCGCGGTCGTCCCATGATCGGAGGTTAGAAAGCTCTGCAGCGCAGTGGAGAGGTTGCGACTGCAAGCCTCAATCCAGCCGGCATCGTCTCAGCGTCGTGGGACATCGGCGCTTGACCTTGCAACATTACTGGCGGGAATTCTCACAATTGCAGCAGCAAGACCAACCGAATTCTCAGATAGACAGCAAATTCTCCGTTCATGCGGCGATCGGAAGGTTCTGTTTTCGCTGATCTGGCCGTCTCATCAATTGCGGCAACGCAACAGCCGATATGTCATCCTCGAATCTACCGGCGTCGGCGTCACCGTCATGGAGCGCTCCGAACCGGACGAAGCCTGGCGCACGACACTCCCGACCAGCGACGATGTCCTTCGCATGCCCGAAATCGGCATCGAGATCCCGGTCGCCGAGTTCTACTAAGGCATCTCGTTTCCCGATCAAGAAGAGGCGTCGGGCTGAGGCTAGCCGGCGATCGGGTGTCTCCCTCCGCTGTGCGTCGGGCCGCGCTCCATACCGCTAGGCGCTAAAGCGCCAGGCTCCACCCAGCCCCTTGAGGGCAGAGCGTCAGTCCTCCTGGCTGAACGGTCGGATGAGAATATATCATGCGACGGCTGATAATATGTCGTTTGCCACGCGTTCGGCGACGGCTATGTAATTGCCCGGCTTCTCAAGGAGTTCACGGCTATGCCGCTCGATGTCGCCACCCAGAGCCAGCACACAACGACGGCCGAACTGCATTATCTGATCCGCACGGCGGAAAAGCCGACGCGATACGTAAACGAACCTCCTTCTGGCGTCCCAGAATGGAACGGCATCGACGACCCGCGTATGGTGCTAATCCACGATGCACGGGGCCACGAGCCGGAGTTCACTTTGGATCGCAATGGCTTCGCCTTGATCAAAGCGCCGACGGCCATACGAAACTTCTATGACCCGGACGAGATTAGGTCAGTTTACTACCCGGAGGTGGAGCGCTTGCTGCGCAATACGCTCGGTGCATCGCGCGTCGTCATATTTGACCACAATGTGCGTAACGGAGGGCGTAGCGACTTAGCGCAACCTTCGCGCATGGTGCACAACGACCACACCGTGAACTCCGCGCCGCGACGGGTGCGTGACCATCTGGGACCGGAGGCCGAAGAGTTGCTCAGGCACCGGTTCGGCATCGTAAACGTCTGGCGGCCGATCCGTGGGCCGGTGCTGGACTCGCCGCTCGCGCTTTGCGATGCGCAGAGTTTTACTGATGCCGACCTGATCGCGACCGACCGGGTCTATCGCCACCTCCATGGTGAAACGACGTCGGTCCAGTTCAACCCGGGGCACCGGTGGTATTACTTCTCGGAGCAACAACCAGACGAAGTCATACTGATCCGCGTCCACGACAGCGCCGATGATGGGCGTGCCAGGTTGTCGTTCCATACCTCGTTTGAGAATCCGTTGGCTCCGGCCGACGCGCCGCCCAGGGAAAGTATCGAGGTCCGCACCTTGGTGTTCTTTCCGCCGGATGCCTGACCGTGGGCCGGCGGTCCATCACGCGCGCCGGCGGTGCAAGCTGACGCTTTCGCTGCTCCTGGATGTAGCGGCGGCGGTGCGCAGGGTTTGAGGACCGATGGGGCGTGCAGGCGCGATTGACGCGCCTGCCGCCCGCGATGTTACCAAGCCTGTACACGGGTTGTTCAAACCTCTATCCTGGTTCCCCAACGCGGTGTGAGAGCACGCACATGACAGAACTCGGTCGGTCCGGCGCCCAGCCTTCAGGACGGGATGTTGCATTGATTGTTGGGGGTGGCCCCGGCATTAGCTCGAGTTGTGCCAGGCTGTTTGCAAAGACCGGTATGGTGGTCGGCATCGCCGCCAGAGATCCAGAAAAACCAGTCCTGCAGAACCTGGAAAAGACGCACGGTGTGCGTCGGTATGCATGTGATGCGAGCGAGCCAGCAGCAGTGGCGTTGCTGTTTGAGAATATCGTCCGAGACCTTGGCCCCCCCACGCTCGTCGTGCACAACATTGACGGCCGGGTGCCCGGCATCTTTCGAAAGGATATCGCAGAAGCCGATCCGATTATGGTGTTCGACACACTCCGGAACTCTGCGTTCAGCGCATTTCTGGTGGGTCAGCAGGCAGCCCGGCTGATGCGGGACAACAAAGCGAACGCGAACGGCGTCAAGGGAACGATTATTTTCACGAATGCAAGCGCAGCGCTTAAGGGCTACTCATTAAGCGGGGCTTTTGCAATGGCATGCCATGCCAAGTCCGGACTCGCTCAAAGCATGGCGAGGGAACTCATGCCGCAGGGCATTCACGTCGCTAATGTGCCGATTGACGCGGCCATTGGCTGGACACAAGAAGACGGCACGCGCGCCCACAGGCGGGCGGGAACCACCATCAATGACAATATGGCAGACCCCGACCACATCGCAGACACCTATCTTCAGCTGCACCGCCAGCACCGGTCGACTTGGGCCGTTGAAGTGGTGCTAAGACCGTGGGTCGAAAAGTGGTGATCGAGGCTCGTATCTCTGACGCCGTCTGCATACTCTCATTCGTGGTGATCTGGCTATGACTGGCCGGTACGTATTGGAAAACCGGTCTGTCATGGACATCAATCAACTGCCTGGTAGAGCTAGTCCACTTGCCGCAGGGCCCCTCGAAATCGTTGCCATATTCCTTCAGGTCGGAATCGGATTTGCAGGCAAGGTCTCCGTGCTTTAGCGTTCGACTTTCGTCTCGGGACGGTCGTCGCCGCGGACGAACTCCTCATGCCAGTGGCCAGACGAGTCCTCGAACGAAATC